>DATIED010000183.1:0-2637 GCA_035455965.1 Spongiibacteraceae bacterium | reverse complement strand
CCAGCGCGCCGTTGGTGATGATGACATCGTCGCCCGTCGCGGCGACGCCGTTGGTGAGATGGCGCAGCGCGATTTGCCGGCGCAAGGTTTCGTTGCCGGGCGGCAGGTCGAGCACGGAACTCCATGCGCTCTGCTGGCGATTGGCACTCGCCAGCGAGCGTGTCAGGCGTTGCCACGGAAATAGCAGCGGCGACGGGAAGGCCGAGCCGAGCGGCACCACGGCGGGATCCTTGGCGGCCCGCACGATGGAGAATACCAATTCGCTGACATCCACTGCGGTCGAGCGTGGGCTGGGTTTAGAGGCGGCCGGCTCGGCCAGTCCGGTATTCGCCAGCGAACGGACGTAATAACCCGAGCGCGCACGCGCCTGGATCAGGCCGCGATCTTCAAGCAGGTAATAAGCCTGGAAAACAGTGGCGGGGCTGACGCCATACTGTGCGCTGGCTGCCCGCACCGACGGCGCGCGGGTGCCGGGCGCGAGCGCGCCACTCTGTATCAGCGCGGCGATGGTCGCCGCCAGCTGCTCGTAGCGTTTCATAATTCGCCTGCTCGCCTATGTGGGAACAAAGAGTTGCGTTGGAACAAACAGTTGCGCTGGATCAAATATTTAGCAGTTGCTGCGGCGGCATTTAGCAGATCAGGAGTGGCTGATGCGCCGCCGCGCGTATCAATAAATGCTGAAATAACAATAAGATATTTTGATTCTAACGCTGCCTTTAAGCGCCCGGCTAGATCTGATCCGTATTTTTTATATAAAACTGCATCTGTTTTTAATGGCGCGCGGCGGCTAGGCTGCAAGGTAAGAGGGTATAGATAGCTGTAGTTGGTAGTAGTTTGATTGCAGCCTGATAGTCGTCGTATAGGTGCGTGCCGGGAGGCCGATATGAGTAAGAGCAACGATCCACAAAGCGAGCCGCAATCGCTGAGTTTTTTTCAAATGGTACATAGCGTGGCCGCGTCGTTCTTCGGCGTGCAGAGCTCCGAGAATCGCGAGCGCGACTTCGCGCGCGGCAAGGCCAAGCATTTTATTGCGGTGGCCATTCTGATGACGGGCATCTGGTATGGCAGCATCGCGTTGCTGGTGCACTTTGTCCTGAACAAATAGGTTCTGTACGAATAGATTCTGAATAAATAATTCGCCCCTGGCGGGGTCTTTGACGACGCTTGCACGCGCGAGTGTGACCGGCATAACCGTCGCGAAAGCCGCCTCGATGCTATACAGTCGCAGCTATTGATTTCCGCAGACGATTCAGTAGGGAGAGCGACAATGAAGATCAGAAATTTATTGATAGCGATGGCGGCGGCTTCGACGGTGATACTTTCGTCGGTGACATTGCCCGGTTGCGCCGCACTTGGTTTACAGCAGCCCGGCGCCGCCGCCAAGTTATCCCCGACGCAGGGCAATAAGGCTACCGGTACGGTAACTTTCACTCAGCATGGCGATAAAGTTGTCGTCGACGCGGATATCACCGGCCTGGCGCCGGGCGAACACGGTTTCCATATCCACGAGAAGGGCGATTGCAGCGCGCCCGACGGCACCAGCGCCGGCGGCCATTTCAATCCCAACGGCCAGCCCCATGGCGACCCCGCGCAGCCCCATCATCATTTCGGCGATATGCCGATGTTGACCGCCGATGCCGGCGGGCACGCTAAATTACACGTTGAGCTGACCTCGATTACGCTGCAGGAAGGCGCCGGCAATATTATCGGCAAGAGCGTTATCGTGCATCAGAAGGCCGACGACTATCAAACGCAGCCGACCGGTAATTCCGGCGGGCGCGTTGCTTGTGGCGTTATCGCCGCGAAATAATCGCAGCCTGGCGTTGCCGATGCTCTCCGGCCGGAGGGCATCGCGCGAAGTGTCGGTGCTTACCTATCGTCAAGATTGCGTGTGTTGCCTGAATAAATCGTGGGTTGTGAAAAATCGTTGTGAAAACAGGATGGACACAAGCCGCAAAAAATATGGAGAGAAACCGTGAAAAATAATGTCGATGTCGTGCTCGATTTGATCAAGGCTTGTAATAACAAAGATATCGATGCGGCGTTAGCGCTGTTTCACGAAGGCTCCATCTACGACAACATTCCGCTCTCGCCGGTTACTGGCTTAACCGCTATCCGTGCGGCACTGGAGCCTTCGCTGCGCATCGCCAAACAAGTGCAATGGGTGGTGCATCATATTGCGGCCAGCGACAAAGGCACTGTGCTGACCGAGCGCACCGATCGTTTTTTACTCGCGAGCGGCTGGTGTGAAATGCCGGTGATGGGTACCTTCGAAGTCAACGACGGGAAAATCGATGCCTGGCGCGACTATTTCGATATGCAGGCTGCGCAGCCGTTAATGGCGGCATTGCAGGCTTCCTGATGCAACGCTTTTCGTACAAATCAAAGTTGGGTGCCAGTTATTTCAGCACCAGCTATTGCAGCGACTAGGGGCCGATGTGCACGATGACATTGCGCGCGCCGCGATAATGTCGATGCTCCCATAAATAGATACCCTGCCATGTCCCCAGCGCCAACTGCCGATCGATGATCGGGATCGACAAACTGCTGGCGGTCAGCGCGGCTTTAATGTGCGCCGGCATATCGTCCGCGCCCTCCAGCGTGTGCGTATAGAGCGGATCGTGTTCCGGCACCAGG
>DATIED010000182.1:0-18808 GCA_035455965.1 Spongiibacteraceae bacterium | reverse complement strand
CACGATCACGCCGAGCAGAATGACTTGGCCATGTAAATGCGCAAGCAAATCGCCGATGGTGCCGTGAAAGATCGGCGGCGCCATCGTGCCTAAAACCGTTGTAATACCCAGCGCGACCGCCATGCCCAGCGACATACCGAGATAGCGCATCGTCAAGCCAAACGTGAGTCCACCGAAGCCCCACAACATGCCCCAGAACCAGCACCACCAAAGCGTGTTTGTCGACGTGTTGCCAAGAACCTGCAATAGATGTTCAGTGCGAATCGCTGCGAACATCCACGGCGCTATGATCCAACTGAAAATGCCGCCAACCAACCAGAATATTTCCCAAGACCAACGCCGGACACGCTTATACGGAACATAGAAGCTGGCCGACGCGAAACCGCCGATCCAATGAAACAGCACACCGAGTAGTGGATTGGGCAACATTATTCTTATCCTCGTTATTCAAGGTGTCAGGAAATTCGTAAAAAAAGGACGGCCAGGCCGTCCGAAAGCGGAGAAAAATCTTCACCAAAGGAGAAATGAGCAATTACACGATGCCGCTGCTGGAGCCACCTTTCGCTGGCCGCGCTGCCGCGCAGGCATCGCGGTAACCGCTGCGTCGATACACGCTGATCGGATCGATCGCGGCACCTTGGCGGCGCCGTGCTTCCGCCAGAATCGGTTGCACATCGGTGGTAAACGCGCGCTTCAAGGTTTGCGCTGCCAGCAGTACATCATTGTTGTCCTGGTGCGCAGCCAATGTATCGCGGTCGACTAATAGCGCCTGCGCATACGCGCGCTGCAATTCAATGGCGCTGGTAATCAGGCTCTCAACCGGGTCGGTCACGTTATGCGACTGATCGAGCATATGCGCCAGATCGACTGTTTGTGCTTGACGGGCTTCGGCATCGACCAATTCGTTAAATATCAAAAATAGTCGGAACGGATCGATCGAGCCGCTATCGAGATCGTCGTCGCCATACTTAGAATCGTTGAAATGGAAGCCGCCGAGTTTGCGCGCATGAATCAAGCGTGCCACGATCATTTCGATATTCACGTTCGGCGCATGGTGACCAAGATCGACCAGGCAATAGGCTTTCGGTCCCAACGTTTGGGCCGCCAACAGCGAGCTGCCCCAGTCCTGAATAACGGTAGAATAAAAAGCGGGCTCGTAGAATTTATGCTCGATGAGTAACTGCCAATCGGGCGGCAGCGCCGCATAAATTTGCGCCGCCGACTCCAGATAGCGCTCGTAAGCACGCGCCAAATTTTGCTGGCCGGGAAAGTTACCGCCGTCGCCGATCCACAGCGTTAGCGCGTTTGAACCGAGTGCCTGCCCCGCCCGAATACAATCGAGATTATGGGCAATCGCCTGCTCGCGCACGGCACGGTCGGTGTGCGTGATGCTGCCGTATTTGTAGGACAGTTTTTGTTGGACCGCATCTTGGAACGTATTGGAGTTCACCGCCGCGAACCGTAATCCGCGCTCGTTGGCATACGCTTTCAAGCCAGGCAGATCATCGGTGTAATCCCACGGAAAATGCATCGATACCGTCGAGGTCGCGCCCGACAACTGATTGATAACGGCGCAGTCATCCATTTTTTCAAACACGTTGCGCGGCTCGCCACGACCGGGAAAGCGCGCGAAGCGGGTACCGCCGGTGCCGACGCCCCACGATGGCACCGCGACATCGAATTTTGACACTGCGGCAGTCACATTTTCGATATCGATACCACGACGCTTAAGCTGGCGCTCCAGTGCAGCATACTCTTCGCTTAAAACATCGGTGCCCACCGCATTTTGCGTGGCAATCAAATCGCTGTTGATCAGTTGTGTCGTCATCGTGCACCTCAGCGCGGGAAGGCACCGGCATGGCCGGCATCGACATTTAAAATATTTCCGGTGGATTTCGCCGACGCATCGCTCGCAAAAAACAACACCGCTTTCGCAATATCTTCCGGCAGCACGTCGCGCTTCAACAAACTACGGCTGCGATAATGCGCCTGCAATTCACTGGGCTCGATGTTGTAGGCTGCCGCGCGCTCTTTTTGCCAGTCGCCATCCCAAATGCGAGAGCCTTTCAACACGGCATCGGGGTTGATCGCATTAACGCGAATCCCATGCGGACCGCCCTCTAACGCAAGCACGCGCATTAATTGTAATTCGGCAGCTTTCGCCGAACCGTAAGCGGCGGTATTGGGCGATGCCGACAAGGCATTTTTTGAGACAATAAAAACGATCGAGCCGCCCAGCGCTTTCATTTGCTTGAACGCTTCGCGCGCCGTCAGAAAATAGCCCTCGACCAGCACGCCGTAATTTTTGCGCCACAGCTCCAGCGTGGTTTCTTCGATCGATGCCGCCGATGCGATACCGGCGTTGGCGACAAAGATATCGACGCCGCCGTATTCGCGCACCGTTGCCGCAAACGAATCGACCACCGCCTGCTCATCGGTCACATCGACAACGGCAGAGCGAACCGCATCCGCACCGAACCGACTGGCGAAACCGGCGCGCACCTGCTCCAACATCTCCGCGTCGCGATCGACCAACATCACCACGGCACCTTCGGCGAGCAGCTGCTGCGCTGTTGCCGAGCCGATCCCACCCGCCGCGCCGGTGATATAAGCAATTCGACCGCTCAACGGTTTTGACGGTGGCATCCGTTTCAACTTCGCTTCTTCAAGCAACCAGTATTCAATATCGAATGCTTCCTGCTCGTCGAGTCCGACATAACGGCTCACCGTTTCAGCGCCGCGCATCACGTTGATGGCATTGATGTAAAACTCTGCAGCAATACGCGCGGTGGCGGCATCTTTGGCGAACGTCGCCAGACCGATACCGGGAATTAAAATGACGATTGGATTCGCATCGCGTAGCGGCGGGCTATCCACCCTTTTGCAACGCTCGTAATACGCGATGTAGTCCGCGCGATAAGCGGCAACTGCGCTCGCTATCGCTGCACTGTCGGCGTCGGCGGCAATCACCAGTGGCTTGATTTTAGTGCGCAGAAAATGGTCTGGGCATGAAGTGCCGATGGTTGCCAGCTCTTTTACTCGCTCCGAGTTCACAAATTCGAGCACCACATCGTCGTCCCGAAAATAGCCGATTTTCGGAGCATCGCTGTGCAATGCAGCACGTAGCTGTGGCAATAACAACGCGGCCTGCTGTTGACGCTGCGGCGCTGCCGAGGTTTCTATTATTGCTGCCCCGAAAATGCGGCGCCCCTTGCGCGCGTCATTCAAAAACTCCGCTGCGCGCGCCACCATATCCAGCGATGCGCGATAACATTCCTCCGCACTGTCACCCCACGCAAACATGCCGTGACCGGCCAAAATCAGGCCGCGCATACCGCTGCGCTGCGCCACTGCCGCGCGCAGATCCAGCGCCAATTGAAAGCCCGGCCGCCGCCAACCCAGCCAGCCGACCGTGTCGCCGTAAATACGCTGCGTCAGCTGCTCACTGTCGGCGCTGGCGGCGACGGCGATTACCGCGTCGGGATGGATGTGATCGATGTGCGCAAATGGCAAGTAGGCATGCAATGGCGTATCGATGCTTGCAGCGCGCGGATTGAGATTAAATGTGCAGTGCGCCAGCAGGCCAACCATCTCATCTTCGTAGGCAACCCCGCGGTAACGATTTTCCAGTTGCAGTAGGCGCTGTTGGTATAAAGTCGCGAAACCATCGAGCCGCATCGAGCCGAGATCGCCGCCCGAGCCCTTGACCCACAGCACCTCCGCTTTTTCACCGCTGAGCGGATCGATTTCGGTAATCTTGGCCGAGGTGTTGCCGCCGCCAAAATTAGTCAGCGCAAGATCGGCGCCCAGTAAGTTGGAGCGATAAAGCAACCGGCCCGCTTCGTCGAGCTCGGCGGCCTTACCGGCATCCCAGCGATTCGAGGGGATTTGAAAAGATATTTCGGTAGTCACTGCACAACCTCAATTGCCGGTTTTCAATTAGGGGACTTGAATGATACCATTCGATCACATTCAATCATCATAAATCAAGTTGAATCACCAGCCGATGACTAACTTTGACGCAGCCGCATGCGCCGCCATTCTCGACCTCGGGAAAACCCGCGCCAAACTATCGGTGGTAAACGGTAGCGGTACGGTGCTGGCCACACAGGACGCGCCGGCCACCGAATTCGGGCAATCGGCCAGCAACGGTACCTTCGATATCGAGCATATTGCGCATTGGTGCGAGAGTGCATTGGCGGTGTTGTATCGACAATTTCCATTCGCCCATTTAATTGCCGTTACGCACGGTGCAACGGCCGTTGCCATCGATCGCAGCGGCGCTCCGACGCCGGTGCGCGATTACGAAGCCGATATTCCGTTTGAGCTTTGCAGGCACTACGACAAACTGCGCCCCGCGTTCGCCGAGACTGGCTCTCCCCCGCTGCCGCTGGGCCTCAATCTGGGCCGGCAATTATTTCAACAACAGCAGACGCCGGAGGCCTTTCGCGATACGCGCGCCCTTCTGACCTATCCACAATTTTGGACCTGGCGTTGGGCCGGAGCACTCGGCACCGATATCAGCTCGCTGGGTTGTCACACGGATCTTTGGGAGCCGCGCAATGCGCGCTGGTCGAGCCTTGCGAAGCAATTTGGCTGGGATGATTTATTCCCCCCACTGGTGGAAGCTGGTGGCGTCGCCGGTCTTTTACAGAACTCGATCGCCACGCGCTTGCAGCCGACGCGGCCAATCACTGTGCATTGGGGCGTGCATGATTCCAACGCCGCACTGGCGGCATTTCTCGGCGATCAGGAGCCGTTTACGTTGTTATCGACGGGCACCTGGCTGATTGCTTTCGCAGTTGGCAGCAACACAATAGCGCTCGATCCG
This sequence comes from Spongiibacteraceae bacterium, assembly GCA_035455965.1. Lineage (GTDB taxonomy): Bacteria > Pseudomonadota > Gammaproteobacteria > Pseudomonadales > CAMLJR01 > CAMLJR01. The sequence goes on along the minus strand of DATIED010000182.1, from coordinate 13,977 downwards.
AATCGCGATACTCTGTGGAATGTCGATGTGTTCGGCCGTCCCGTGGCATCCGCGCGCTTTATGGCCGGGCGCGAACGCGAGGCCATCGCCGGCAACCGGGAAAATGCGACCGTGGCGGCGCTGCGCGCACTGCTCGATACCGATGCGATCGCCCTGCCCTCGTTCGCCGCCGGCGGTGGCTTCCCCGAATTGCGCGGCCGTATTCATTCGAGCTTACCGCTGCAAGATAACGCGCGCGCGGCGCTGGCATCGCTATATCTCGCATTGATGATCGACGCAGCGCTCGATCTGATCGGCAGCGTCGGTCGTATTATTGTCGAGGGCCCGCTCGCCGACGACGACGCGGCATTGACTGCGCTAGCGGCATTACGTCCGCAGCAAGCAGTCATGGTCACGCAAACCAATTGCGTTGCGCACGGTGCAGCCCGCCTGGTATTCGGCACCGACCTGCCATCACCCGATACACGCCCCATAGCACTGCAAAGCGATTTGGTTATGCCGTTGGATCAACGCCGCGCCGAATGGCGCCGCCTGATAAACGGAATGCAAACCCATCTTCAAAGAGATGTAGAAAACGATGAGTCTTGAGCGCTGCTTTAATATTGCCGATTTGCGAAAATTGGCGCGTCGACGTCTACCGCGCATGGTATTCGACTACATCGACGGCGGCGCCGACGATGAAATCACTTTGCGCGAAAACTCCCGCCGCTTTAGTGACTACAAGTTGACGTGGAATTCACTGTGCGACGTTTCGAAAATTTCGACGGCAACGACCGTACTCGGCTCGCCCACGCAATTACCCTTCGTCATTTGCCCTACCGCCACTTCGCGTTTATTTAATCCAGCCGCCGGTGAACGCGCGGTGGCCGCTGCGGCACGCCAGGCCGGCATGATCTACTCGATGTCGACACTGGCCACTACTACCGCCGAAGATATCGCAGCGATTAACCCCGGCCCCAAATGGTTTCAGATCTACGTGTGGAAAGATCGCGGCCTGGTGCGCGAAATGTTTGCACGCGCCAAAGCAGCGGGCTTTACGGCCGCGGTGCTCACCGTCGACTTACCGGTGGCCGGCAACCGCGAACGCGATCGCTACAACGATTTTGTAATTCCTCCGCGCATCACTCCCCGCACGGCCCTGCAGGCATTGTCCTGCCCGGGCTATCTATGGAAATTATGGACGACGCCGACCGTGCGCCCGGAAAATGTCGCGCATTCGGTGCCGCACATCAACAGCGGCATGATTGATTTTCTGAATAGCCAGCTCGATCAGACGCTGACCTGGAAAGATGCGTCGTGGATGCTCGATGCCTGGGACGGACAGTTTGCGGTTAAAGGTATTACGACAGCTGCCGATGCGCAGCGCTGTGTGGATCTCGGCGCCACCGGTGTTTGGGTTTCCAATCACGGCGGCCGCCAGCTCGATACTTCGCCAGCCACTATCGATGTACTGGAATCCATCGTGCAGGCGGTCGGCGATCGCACCGATGTGATTTTCGACGGTGGCGTTCGGCGCGGCACCGACATCATCAAAGCACTCGCGCTCGGCGCCAAAGCGGTAGGTATCGGCAGGCCTTATTTGTACGGCCTTGCTGCAGGTGGAGAGCCAGGCGTTGCTCGCGCCATCGAAATCCTTGCCACCGAGCTGCGCCGCGATATGGCGTTGATGGGCTGCGCCGATCTTGCAGCAATCAAGCGCGATAGCGTGCTATCGCCAAAGCAATGATTGCCGCAAAACAGGGTAGAAAAAATCAGCGCGAAGAATGGCGCTGATTAAATCGTTGCTATAAGCAGGGATGCGGGGAACAGATACCTATTTGGCGATAATGACGTTGACGGCAGCTTTCTGCAGCATTTTCAGCGCCGCTGGCGAAATACCCTTATCGGTAATGACGGTGTCTACTTTGTCGAGCCCGCACAATACCAGCGCAGCCGTGTTTTGAAATTTGCTGCTATCGACCAGCACGATCAATTTATCGGCGCGCGCCATTAACTTGCGCTCCGCCTGAATCAAAATAGTATCGGCTTGCATTAGACCCTTCGCACTAATCCCGGCGGCGCCGATAAACATTTTGCTGGCATGGAAATGCTTCAGCCCATCATCTTCGAAGGGACTTAAGATAATATTTTGCTCGCGGAAAATACTGCCGCCTGGAACGGCCAGATTCACATTGCGATAGCGCTGCAGTGCATCGACGATATGCAGCGAGTTGGTCAGTACATGAAGATTTCGATCGTTCAGATGTGGACACATCTGAAAAGTAGTCGTACCGCCATCGATGATGATTGCCTCATCGGCCTCGCAGAGGGCGGCAGCCTGTTTACCGATTGCAGCCTTTTGATTCAGGTTGCGGCGCAAGTTCAGCTCAAAGGGAGTGCCCTGCAGTTTCACACTGGTGCGCTCGAGCGATCGCGCACCGCCGCGCACCCGCTCCAGATGGCCTTCGGATTCCAAGCGCTCCAAATCTCTGCGAATGGTAGCCGGCGATGCATCCAGTTCATCGCATAACGACTGTACAGACATTAATCCGCGGCTTTGCAGCAGCTTCAAAATCAGCTCATCGCGTTCGGTCACATGCATCAAATCACCCACAAGCCCCTGTTTACGATGGAGTTTTTTATACCTCTGCAGTGTACCTAACGGCGCTTGATCGGTCACGCTCGAAAATGGCAAATTTTGCACTGGAAGTTAAGAGACATCATTTTGCTCCCTCCATCATCACCGCAAAGTCTGCCGCACATCCCGTTACCATCCCAAGTGTTAATAGCGGATTTTCGTCGTATGATTCAGCATTCTCGCTAGTTGGTACTGAATGCATAATTACCCGAGCCCATATCCAGTACAGCTTTATTTTCGGAGTTCGTCGATATGCGCTCGATACCGTCGCCTACCGTTAACGGCTTTCCATCGCGCTGCAGGGACGCGCCGGCGATCGGGAAAACCAATTCCGCAGTGGTGTTGCTAGGTATTTCGATAATCATCGACAGTGCTGAACCTGTGTAGTGCCATTCCACGCCAATCAATCCGTAGGGGGATTGCAAGCTTACTTTTGCACTTGTTAAATCTCCGCCGGGTCGCGGTGCGATACTGATTTTTTTATAACCCGGCTGCAGCGGCCTAATTCCGCCAATCGTTCCGTACATCCATTCGCCGACGGCGCCATAAGCGTAATGGTTAAAGGAGTTCATTCCATCATCGCCAAAACTACCGTCCGGCTGAATTCCACCCCACCGCTCCCATATGGTGGTTGCTCCTTTGGTGATCGGATAAAGCCAGGATGGAAAGCTCTCTTGCTGGAGAACCGCGTACGCCGTATTGAGATACCCGAAGCGCTCCAGAGCGTCCAGTAAGTGAGGCGTAGAAAGAAACCCGGTCGCGAGATGATTGCCATTTTTTTGCACTAACTCGTTTAAACGCCGTGCCGCTTTGTCTCGCGACTGTACATCGAGCATGTCGTACTGCAATGCGAGCACATAGGCACCCTGAATGTCTTCCTCCAATAAACCTGGCGAGGTTGTGAAGCGACGCTGAAACGCAGCACGAATATCGCGCGCTAGTTGTGCATAAACTTTTTCATCATCGGCTTTGTGCAATAGACGCGCAGTTTCGCTCAACAACTGGGCGGAGTTGGCGAAATAAATCGTATTAACAAAAGCGCTGCTGACCGGAACCGGAGCGAGCCAGTCGCCAAATGTAAATTTTCCGTTCCAAATATACTTATCATCGCGCCTTCTTTGCGTATCGAACCAATTATGATAATTCAGCCATGTCATCCACCACGATGACGCACCGGCGCGCTCGTACTCCACCCACTGTTTCATATTGTCATAGAATTCCACGAGTGCCGCAGAATCGCCATACTGCTGATACAACGCCCACGGAACAATAGTGATCGCATCTCCCCAGCCTGTGGCACTGGGCTTTAGCGCGTAGACAGATGTCGGCAACGATTTTATTTTTAATCTGCCCAAAGCATTGGGCGCCACAAAGGGAATCGCACCGCCTGAAGTTTGATCGATTGCGAGATCGGTGAGCCACTTTTTAAGAAAAGCGGCACTGTCCATATTAAAAGCCGCAGTATTGGTGAATACCTGAATATCTCCCGTCCACCCCAGACGCTCATCGCGCTGTGGGCAGTCGGTCGGCACGTCCAGAAAATTGCCGCGCTGCCCCCAGACGATGTTGCTGTGCAGCTTGTTCAACATGGCATTCGAGGTTTCGAAGTGTCCGAGTGCCGGCAGATCGGAATGCACCGCGACACCTTCGAAGTCGTCGAGATTCAAAGCTCCCGGATAATTGTCGACTTGTACGTAGCGAAACCCTTGAAAACTGAAATGCGGCTGCAATGTGTGCTCTTGCGCGTCGGGCAATATGTATTCCATTTGCTGCTGTGCACTGCGCAATGCTTTGCGGTATAGCGCGCCGTTTTGATCAAGTACCTCGGCGTGAAATAGTCTGATTTGCTGTCCAGTCTGCCCCTTTGCTTTGAAGCGCAGCCAGCCAACCATGTTCTGCCCCATATCGAGAATCGACTCACCATTGGGCCCATGCAGCAGCTTGATTGGCTTTACGATTTCCAGCTCCCGTACGGGCTGCGCCGTGCTTGCCACTAATGGCGGAGTGGCGTCCGCAAATATTTTTACCGGACCCCAATCGCTCGCCGAAAAACCGGGTTCATCCCAGTGCATTTTTCGCAAACGTAGATCCTGCAGTTCGCCGTTGTAGATATCGGCGCTGCGAATCTCTGCGGTACTGACTTGCCAGCTGGGATCGCTGGCAATGATCTCGCTGCTGCCATCGCGGTACTCCACAACCAGCTTGGCCAATAGCGCCAACTGGTCGCCATAAAGATTGCGCTGATTGAACCACGTCAAATTGCCGCGATACCAACCGTCAGCCAATATGGCGCCGAGCGCATTATTACCTGCTCGTAACAGAGGTGTTACGTCATAGACCTGATATTGCAACCGCTTGTCGTAGCTGGTCCAACCAGGCGTGAAATACGCATCGCCGACTCGTTGGCCATTTACTGATGCCTCATATAATCCCAACGCTGTTATGTAAAGACGCGCTCGTAGCACATTATTTTTTATTGGGAATTTTTTACGAAAGAACGGGCTGGGTTGCGACTGGTTTTTATCTTCGGACCACGGATAAGTTATCCATTGTGCTGGCCCCCAATCCGCGTGTGCGAGTAAGCCCATCTCCAAATGCGCACTGGGGCTCCAATCGCTGACATTAGCGTGATTATCCCAGACGCGTACTTGCCACTGATAATGCCGCCCCGATTGCAGCGCAGGTCCTGAATAGCCGATATTAATAGATTCATCGCCGGCTATCCGACCGGTGCTCAACCATTCCAGAGAGGAAGACTGCCCTTCTTTGGCAACGCGAATTTCATAAGCCGTCTGCATTGTCGATGGCATATTGCTTTGCAGCTTCCAACTAAGTAGTGGCTGCAAATTGTCGATACCCAGGGGATCGCGCAGATGATCGGCGGTTAAATCATTAACCGATAAATCGGCAAAAGCTAACAGCGGCCAAACGAAGGATAATATCAGCAGATACCGAAGTTTCATTTTCCCCTCCGCAAAACTAGCAGCAATCCAAATTTTATTTTTTTTCTACAAAAGCTTCAGGGACACCAAAAAATCCATGCACTTCCATCCAGTTTTGCAGCAGTGTCGGCCACACACTCAACGCCGGATCGGTCATCGCAAATCCTAAGCCGTGGCGGCCTTGCTCAAAGATATGCATTTCAGCCGGCACCTTGACGGCGCGTAACGCGTTGTAATACGCGATCGGATTAGCCGGTGCAACCAACTCGTCAGTGCTCGTATGAAATATAAATGTCGGCGGAGTGCGCGCAGAAACATTTTGTGAAGGGTCCAACTCGCGTTTGATTTTTTCACTGGCTTTGTCATCGATAAGACCCAACCAATCGCGCCACGACTTACCAACCAGGATCGCCGGATAACCAAGCACTGCAAAATCCGGCCGGCTGCTGACGCGCTCGATAGGATCGGTGGCATTGGTATTGCCATCGTCAAATAATGTCGATGCCATCGCGGTTAAATGGCCGCCGGCGGAAAAACCAATCATGCCGATTCGATGTGGATCGATGCCGTACTCACCCGCATGCGCTCGCACCCAGCGGATTGCACGCTGCGCGTCATGCAATTGCACCGGATGCCGGTAACCGAAACTGACCAATCGATAATTCAGCACAAACGCGGTAACACCGTGTGCGGCAAACCAATCGGCGACCTGACGTCCTTCGTGGCCGGTGGCTAATCCTTGGTAACCTCCGCCGGGGGCAACAATGATCGCCGTGCCGGTCGAGACGGCACCATCGGTGGTAAACGGCGTTAGCGTCGGCATATCGTTTTTGCCGTCGCCACGTGCATCGGGCGCTCTTCCTTCCCACAGCGCAATTTGCTTTAACTGTAACGCAGCGTAGAAATCAGCGGCGACGGCGATTGGACGCGGCGCCCCCGACTCGATCAATGCGCCCGGCGTATGCGCAAGTTCTGCATCGATTGCCAATAGTTTGTCATCGGTTAGCAGTGTCGGTGCATACACTTTTAGCGCACGTAAACTTAATGCGCGCGCTTGATTTATCTGGGGAGAACTAACAAATGCAGGTACTTGCCGTGCCAGCACGGCTCGCGCGGGCTCATTGTCGAGCAATTCACCGATAGTGGAATCGGCGCTTAAGTGCTGGGCGAAAGAGTCCTTCGACTGCTCGGCGGCCAGCGTCGCGGTTATGCTCATCATAAAAACACCAACGCAACACACTATGGTATGCAGCAATATCCGCAAATTCATAAAAATCCTCCTATTCTTTGTGCGCTTATCTCAACGCTTAGGTGCTACCGAATAATATCGCCGCAACTACCGTTGTGCTGGCGACGATGTTGCTTCTGCTATCGTTACTGGCCCCATCAAACCTGCTGCGACCAATTGATTCGCGTAACCTTTCATATGCGAATACTTAGGATCTTCGGCTAGCGCGCGGCCGACAAAATAATTGCGCAACGGTGCCAACAATTGCACTTCGATGAGATTGTCGCCGGTTTGCAGCGCCGTCGAGATGTCGACAATAAACGGTGGAATGCTGGCGCGACCGATCTCGGTGCCGTTGACTTTCACCAGTGCAGATCCCTGTACCAATCCCAGGTTCAGCAGATAACGTGCATCGGATACCTTGGCTTTCAACACGAAGTGCTTGGTATAAAGCGCAGGACCGCGAGCGTATTGGAGCGCTGGAATATCGCGCCAATCCGGCAGGCTTTCCAGCTTCTGCGAATAATTATCGAGCTTGATATCCCAATCGGTTAAGGGCCATTTGTTAACAGCTAGCTGGAATCCGATACTATCCGGGACTTGCACGGGTAATGTAGTGGGCATCGGTATACCGGCAATCAAAAACCGGCTTTCGAACCCATTCAAAGCCAGATCGACTGTCTCGCTGCGATTACTCACTGGCAACGCAACTCCCTGCTCGGCATCAAACCACCACAAAGGTTGTTTGAGTGCGATATGCAGTTTTACCGACGCTGCGGCTGCGTTTTGATTCGCAAAAAAATAAATGAAATTGCCGCCACCGAGATCGCGGCGATAATTTCTGATCGTCGACGGCTGATCATATCGAATCGATTGCCGCAGTTGCGTTTGCAAGGTCTCAGCCAGTTGCGATACGTCGAACCCAACTTGACGCGCACCGCTGTCGAGCACTTTCTGCGTCAGCGTTACTACGGCGCTGTCGCCCTGTGCGGCATCCTTGAATCCCGGTTGTTGCATCGGCAATAAACCGGCAAAGTAGATTGGTACGCCAGCACTGGACAATTGCGCAAGGCTTTGCAGCGTCGATTGATCGATCGCTTTGACATTAGGTAACAGCAACGTTTGATAGCGGCCATTCGATGCCGTGAGCACACCATTGCCGACCTTGCCGGACTCGATTGCATGCGCATTCACCCAGGACCAGGTGATGCAGCGTCGGTCGAGCTCTTGAAGCAGCGGCACCATTTGGCTCACCCATTCTGCGCGCTCATCTTTCGGTGCATTTTGCAGATGCAGGACGCGCGACAGCATTTGCTTGCCCTTGGTTAGCTCGGGGGCCTCGATGGCGGTCTGCCTTGAATCGGCGTCCGGCAAACTACCGTTCAGCAATGCCTCGGGATTTTTACCCGCCACATTGCTGCCATCGAAACCGAGAAACGGGTAATAAACCAATACGTCGACCGATGGCGATCCTTGCCGCAATAAGTTCTGACTTCGCGCTATATAGTTGTTTAAAGCGGCGAGGTCGGGCCACAATGCGGTGTTGCCGGGGCCGGCTATCGACGAAAAGTGTGCGGGGTTTTTAGGTCCACTGAAGGGAGCCCACCCCTCTTCGCCGAACGGGCTCGGATCTCCGCCGCGCCATGGATACGGCGTACCGTGATAAATAATGTGATTGATGCCGGCGAGTAACTCTTTGTCGGCAGCTGCTTTGATTTTGCGCGCTGTGGTCGTGTAATCGCGATTTACCCACACGAACGATTCGGCGCTGACTAAGGGTTTGCCGTATAAAGCGGCGGCCGACGACGCCATCTTCAAACCGAGATCGGAGCCCCCTGCCCATAATTGCTCGGACTCTGGAATCGTATTCGCGCCAAGTGCGCGCAGGATGTCGATATCCATGCCGTAACTTTGCGCGCGCGAGGTCAGTCCACGCGTTTCAGCCCAACGCGCGGAGGTTTCGACAAAACGCTCGATGATCAGATCGGATAAGGTCAGCTGATAATCGCGGCGAATGCGTTCATCCAGCGGCGTCAGGTGAAACTCAGGGCCGGCATGAATGCCAAGTATTTCGCGAAAATACACATTATCGATGCCTTCGATATAGAGCGCCGGCAGATAGGGCTCAAGATCGTAGCCGCGGCGCGCTTTGAATTCCTGCAGAATGTCTTCGACGCTCATTCGTTTCAGCCGAAACTCCAGGCTGTCGTTGAAGATGCCGCGAAAACCTTTACCATAGTCGCCCTGCAAACCGGTACGCGCGCCAAACGCGTACTCGTAGTGACCCAACACTTGCGGCTTACGCAAATGATCGACGACAAAACCTTGCGGCTTCTGCGCCGCGCCCATTGGCACTTCGCCCGATGGCATGATGTAGCTGGCGATAATCTGCCAATCGCCCGCCGGTGCATTCCACGTTAATACGCCGTCTTTAACCGATGAAGTCAGCACTTGGGTCGATTTCGGATCAAGTGTTTCCGCATCGTTCAAGTTAAAGACGTTCCAGGAATGCTCACCGCTGGTTTTTTTTACGGCCAGCACGCTGAGCACGCGCGCATGTGCAGCGGGGAAATTAATAAAATCCGCGCCGGCGAACTCAATATTGGAAAAAATATATTCGCTTGGCCCGGGTTTTGGCTTTGGTAACTGAATTGACAGAGTTTTGCCGCCGCTGACTTCGGCTTCGCCATAGACGATATCGGTCAAGCTATCCTCCAGATTGATTTCTGGACCACCCGGTGGCCAGCCGCTGAAATGCGTCAAATCGATTTGCAGGCCGCGCTCGGCAGCGCCGGCCATCAATGCGTTTAATTTTTCGTAATAGGCGGGTTTATCGAAACTGTAGACGTTCTCCATCACCTGCGGGTCTTTGATGGTCATCATGCCGCTGAGAAACGGTTGTACTTCCCCTCCACCAAAATTAGCGGCATCCAACAGATCGAGCTGTTTCAACAAGACGGCGACATCGACATCGCCACCTGGCCACCACCAGCGTGTCCAGGGCCGCGCCGATTTCGGCGGCTGCGCTATTGAATCCCACGAGAAATCCTTTACTAATTCAGGTTTTGCTACCGGTTCACGCTCATGCGTCGCGTAGGTCGCGATGCTTTTCTGACCGGCCGGATCGGGCGGCGGCACCAAATGTGCCTTTGTGGCATGCACGTACCATGCAATCCCTATCCCTGCGACGATTAGCAATACGCCGACAGCGACGGCAAGCCAGGTCAGAATACGTTTGAGCATATGCCCTCTCCAGACTCTATGCGGTTTATCGGCTGATCTTTAATTTTTCTATGATTTGTACGTTATGGTTTTTTTAAAAAAGCCACTCCGAAAAGTGGCAAGAGGAGTTGCAAATCGCAAGCGCAATTGCGGCAAAAAGAGGAGCCTCCATGCTCAAACACTATTACATTGAGAAATTGTATTTGCCGGTGATGCCGAATTGTCTTTCTGGAATGGTCTGAATTCTGCTATAGCCCGATAACAAACCGGAAGACTGTAGTTCAGCTGAATAGAGAATAGCTTGCTGATGATCGAATAAATTTTTCGCCCAAGCGGTAACTTCCCATACTTTATTGATATCGCGGACACCGACAAAGAGGTTGAAAACGCCATAGCTATTGGTGTCGAGCACGCTATTGGGAATAGACTCATCGGTACGGCCACTGGCGAAGGTATACAGTCCTCTGGTAAATGCATCTAATGCGCCGAAATGCATGGTGTATTCCGACGATGCGGTTACGCCCCAATTCGGCTCGCCGGATAATCTTCCGTGCGCATCGCACAAGTTGACTTCTACACCGCCGCTCGGTGGAATTATTGCGCCACTTGCATCGCGTACGTTGCAATAGGCGTGTCCGCCGTTGTTAAACTTCGCATCGGTATACGAAACACCCAAGCCGGCCTGCCAATCATCAGTTATCAACTGGTCCATTTGCAATTCCGCGCCCGATACCGTTGCATCGGCGTTGTAGTTCAGGAAGTCGCCGCCCGCTGCACTATTATTCGTAGAGGTACCGCCAGAGTATTTAGTCGAAACGATGGCTTCCGAAGTACGCGCGAGGAAATCGTGATACTTCTGATAGTAAATATCGCCATTGACCTGCAAGCGACCGTTGGCGAATCGACTCTTGAAACCCAACTCGATCGAATCGGATGTCTCGGGTTGATATTGCGTTAAATCGCCCGGTGTCGATGTTGCCACGGTGAAACCGCCCGAGCGGAACGAGTGGCCGTAGGATAAATAAGTACGTACATCATCGGTCAACTGGTAAGAGACACTCGCGCTACCGGTAACACCCTCATCGGTTGCGACTGCGGCACCGCCGCTTTCGGGAAATGCTGTTGGGATCACTATCGAAAAAGTGGGTACCAGTGTCGAACCGTTTAGCGCCGTCGTATTGCGCTTCGACTGGTAGCGCAGGCCAACTTGCGCTTCTAGCTTATCGGTGAACTGGAAGCTCTGATTACTAAATACCGCGTATTCCTCGCTGGAGTTTATCACCGAAATATCGGTAAATGCCGCAGCTTGAAGACCACCGGTCGCTTGATTAACAAACGTATTCGCCACGATCTTGCTACCGTAAACACCATAGACCCAGTTATAGAAATCCGAATTGCTGGTCCCGAAACGTATCTCCTGCGTCAGCGTATGTAAATTACTTGCCACTTGTTGCGTGCTCGCAGGGTTGGGGCCGGGATCGAATGCGTTGTTCGGTGGGATTACATTGCCGATGTCTAGATTGCGAAATACGATATTGCCTTGATCGCGATAGCCGGTAATAGAGGTCAGCTCATAATCGCCCAAGCTCCATTCGATGCGCAATGCGGTATCGACGCGACGATTAAATGTATCCGTTTTAGGGCCGGCATCGACGGACTCGCGATCAAACTTATCAATACACGTGGTGACGTTGCCCTGCCCGCACCCAAATACCGCCTCGCTTCCGGAGTTATTGGATTCCTGGTACTGATGGATCAAGGCAACCTCTAGATCGTCGATGGGCCGGAAGTCCACAGTGATCCGGCCGCTGCGAGTCAAATTACTATTGGTCTGGCCCGTAGTGATATTTTTGATATCGCTATCTCGGTTGTAATCGTAAAGGCCGGCGACGCGCACACCCAACTTGTCGGGAATGATCGGTAAACTTACGCCGAATTGAGAGTTGGACAAACTGCGTTCGCCGAAACTTTGCTCAACGGTTCCTTCCACATTTTGCAAATTTGGCATTTTAGAGGTGATGGTCACCGCGCCGGCTGGAGCGGTGATCCCGCGCAGGGTTCCTTGCGGGCCGCGCAGTACTTCTATCTGGCCGATGTCGTACATCGCTTTAAACGCGCTGTCGATATCGTAATTGACTTCATTCCAGTAAATGGCCACACCGGGACCATAACCCGTATCAGTCAGCACATTCACGCCGCGCATAGCAATGGTCGATGTTCTCGTATCCTGCGCCTTGATGGTTAGCCCCGGCGTTACCGATTGAATATCTTTGAAATCCAGTAAATTGTATTTCGCAATAGCTTCCGAAGTTACCGCATTAACCGTCATCGGTACCGTCTGTAAAGTGTCATCCTTTTTCTGCGCGGTTACGATCACCTCCTCCAATGCTTTCTCGGCGTAGGCCGGCATAACATAGCAAGTCGAAGCACTGATCAGGGCAATTGTACGGGCGAGTATTTTTCTTGTTGAGCACAGTTGAGCAGACGATATCTTCATAGCTAACTCCAGTGTGATGGAAGCCGCATTGCGGCCGTTATTATGTAAACGTTTACAATTAAAATGGAATGCACTTCTGCACTTATAGCCTCAGGACTACTACTGTTGCCTACTTCCGATCTGGGTCGCGTCGAATAACCTGCGCAGACAAGCTGGCGATTGATGCGAAGCGTCTAGATGGCATGGTGTGTCAGCATTATTGTGATCTTTACTCGACTTGATCACATTGGATCACAACCAATCAAAAATGGTCAAATGTTTTCGTAGCCTTCCAAGTATCTTTTACGCATATAAAGCGCCAAATCTTCGTAGAAAGCATCGCTATGGTTTGCTTTGCTCATTCGAAAGCTGCTGCAAGGCACTGTCGAGACGATCCAAAACAGCATCGTTTAACAACTCCGGCACGAACGGCTGCAATGCACGCAGCGACATTTGGCTACCCATGCCGATCTGTGGCGATTGAGTTAACGTCGGCACCTCTTTATCGAGCAGCGCTTGCGCTCGTGGATTGCCCAGTAGATCGCCGAGCATCGACTGGGTAGAGAGGAGCGCACCGGCTGGGCGACTTCATCGACATAGGCGGAGTCGATGACGCCGGGGCTTGGCATCAGGCGACTGAAAAATATCACCAAACGCACGGCAAAACCATTTGTCGCCAATAATTCAGGCGTTGTCCACGTTGCGCTCTCGCCATCGCTACCCGGTAGCTGCAGATTACCGCGCAGCATAATCACCCTATCCTGGGAGTCCAGCGCCCACGCTGACCAATACGATCAATATCTTCAGCCCGGTCCAGCGAAGATATACATAGCAACATAGCTACGGACAAAATGCGAAACCGGTTGCCATGAATCGATAACATCAGCGTTGTACCGCGAAGCATAATAAGCCTACTCGGCAATGGTTAGAGTGTAGGCAACTGAAACTATATCGACGCCTATCAAACACTGGTTTTCCTAATTTGCGTGTTATGGATTGATAGTCACCTTGATCGCCCCGGCGGCGCGGTTACCCGCAATTGAAAATGCCTCTTCGGCTGCGTCCAAAGGTAATCGATGGGTGATGATCGAAGTCGCAATCAATGGATTTTTCGCCATGGTTGCGGCGGCAACATCGACATCGCGCATCAATCCTTGGCGCGCTTGCGACATGGATGAAACGACGCGAATTTCTTTCATCATGATTTGCATCGCCGGCATATTGAGGCCACCCCAATAACTTGCCAGCAATAAGATCGTCGCACTAGGCTTGCACAAATTGGCCGCTTGCAACATCGATGCATCGGTACCCGCGCAATCGATCACCAAATCGCAATCGGTCGCGCCGTCCAGTTTTGCACCGAGCAATTCGCCCGCGCGTTTTTGCGAATCGTGGCGCGCATAGAGGTGTACGTGTGGCGTCGCCAACTTAGCGATCGCTACCGCGCACAGGCCGATAGTCCCGCCGCCGATAATAGCCACTCGATGCTTAT
>DATIED010000181.1:0-4069 GCA_035455965.1 Spongiibacteraceae bacterium | reverse complement strand
ATTATCGGCATCCGGCTGCCACTCGATCGCCATGCCGAGCAGCTCGGTATAGAACTGCAGCGTTTCATCGAAGCGCTCGATAAATAAAGCCACGTGGCGCAGCCCCGCAGTGGGGGCCGGTCGATCTCCATGCATAACGCTTACCGCTCGACGATCTCGTAGCTGTGGGTAATCTCGACACCCGCCTTGCCAAACATAATGGATGCGGAACAATATTTGTCGGCCGACAATTCGACCGCGCGCTTCACATGCGCTTCTTTAAGATTGCGGCCGGTCACCACGAAGCGCAGATGAATGCGCGTAAATACGGCTGGCACCTCATCGGCGCGCTCGGCCTCGAGATGGGTCACGCAATCGATCACATCCTGCCGCGCCTTTTGCAAAATACCGATAACATCGACCGAGGAACAACCACCCATACCAATCAACAAGACTTCCATCGGTCGCAGCCCGATATTGCGGCCACCGTGATCGGGCGGACCATCCATGACTATCGCGTGCCCACTGCCTGCCTCGCCGACAAACGCGGCACCGTCCAACCATTTAACCGTTGCATTTAACATCGATCAGTTCCGTTAATATGCCTGTAAAGTTGATCAGCTTAACATACCGGACATGTGCATCCGCACATCTCTGGCAATCTCGCGCGACCGGACTATCCTTGTTAAGCAAAGATGATCGGCCTTGTTAAGCAGATTGGCCGCATCGATTAACGCATTGATTTAGTACACCGAAGGGGCTTCACCTTGGTCACTGTTTCGCTCAAACCCGGCATTAAAAATATCGAGGAATTCCTCGGCCACTGCCATCGGCGCCGCTATCCGGCAAAAAGCACCATCATCTATGCCGGCGACAGCAGCGATTCGTTGTATTACATCGTCAAGGGTTCGGTCACCGTCCTGATTGAAGACGACGATGGCCGCGAAATGATCGTCGCTTATCTGAACGATGGCGACTTTTTCGGCGAGATGGGCTTATTCGATCCGCAGGATTCGCGCAGCGCATGGGTGCGCGCCAAAACGGAATGCGAAGTCGCGGAGATCAGCTACGCCAAATTCCGCGAGCTCGGCGAAAAGCATCCGGAAATATTATTTGCGATCGGCAATCAGCTGGCTCGGCGTCTGCGCGAAACTACGCGCAAGGTCGGCGATCTGGCGTTCCTGGACGTGACCGGCCGGGTCGCGCGCACGCTGCTCGATCTATGCAAGCAGCCCGATGCCATGACTCACCCCGATGGTATGCAAATTAAAGTCACCCGCCAGGAGATCGGTCGAATCGTCGGCTGTTCGCGCGAAATGGTCGGCAGAGTATTAAAAACGCTGGAAGAACAGGGATTGGTATCGGTGAAAGGGAAAACGATGGTGGTATTCGGCACGCGTTGACTCAGCGCCAGCGCGGCCTTCTCTATTTAGAACTGGCAGGATCGCCGCCGCCCGAATATTCTTCGCCAACGCTCGTCATTACGAACTAATCGCCGCAAAAAAGCCAATCAAGCGAACAAGCGTTTCAATTCGGTACCGGGCTCCGGCGCCCGCATAAACGCCTCGCCGACCAGATAGGCATTCACGCCATGCTGGCGCAACAAGGCGACATCTTCGCGCGTGTGAATACCGCTTTCGCTGACGACGATAAACTCATCGGGCAAATCGTCGAGCAGATCGAGCGTAGTTTGCAACTTCGTATCGAAGCTGTGCAGATCGCGATTGTTGATACCGAGCAAACGATTTCCGAGCGGAATGGCACGCTCCAGCTCCTCGCGGCTATGTACTTCGACCAGCACATCCAGCCCCCACTGCAAAGCGACATCGCTGAGTTCGTCGAGTTGATCGTCGGACAGCGCCGCGACTATCAATAAAATACAATCCGCGCCCAACGCGCGCGCCTCGACGACTTGATAGGGATCGATGGTGAAATCTTTGCGCAACACCGGCAGCGTGCACGCATTGCGCGCAGACTGTAAATACGCATCGCTACCCTGAAAAAAATCCACATCGGTCAACACCGAGAGACAGGTCGCACCGCCGCGTTCGTAACTCTTGGCGATCGCCACCGGATCGAAATTTGCGCGAATGACGCCGCGGCTCGGCGACGCTTTTTTAATCTCCGCAATCACGGCCGACTGGCCGCTTTCGACCTGGCGGGCCACGGCCTCGGCAAAGCCCCGCGCTGCGGGCTGCACATTGGCCCGCGCCTCTAACTCGGTAAACGCCAGTTTGCGGCGGCGCTCCGCCACTTCCTCGTGTTTGCGCGCGAGAATTTTTTTCAGTACCGTCGGGGCATCCGCACTATCCGTCATAACCCGCCTCTCATAACATTAGGCCCTGAGTGAAGACCGCCAGCTCTTCCATCTTCTCGCCGGCGCGACCGCCATGTATTTCATCTTCCGCCAATTGCACGCCGCATTTCAAATCGGTCGTCACACCGGCTACATACAACGCCGCGCCGGCGTTCAAGGCAATAATGTCCGCCGCCTTCGCAACGGCTTCATTGTCGCCTTTAGCGCGCGAAAAAGCTGCTTTTATCAGCTCGAACGACGCTTCCGTATGCGCCACCGACAAACCGATCAGACTTTGACTGCGAATGCCGAAATCCTCGGGTTGAATAGCGTACTCGGTTATCTCACCGCCCTTGAGCTCGGCGACATGCGTAGTCGTGGCCAGGCTGATTTCATCGAGGCCATCGCGCGCGTGCACCACCATGGCATGCTCGCTGCCGAGCCGCTTCAAGACTTCCGCCAGCGGCCGGCATAACGCTTCGTTAAATACGCCCACAATCTGGCGTTTGACGCCAGCCGGGTTGGTCAACGGGCCCAGAATATTGAAAATAGTACGCAACCCCAACTCGCGGCGCGGACCGATCGCGTGCTTCATCGCGCCATGATGATTGACCGCGAACATGAAACCGACGCCGACTTCGCGCACGCAGCGCTCGACCATGGCGGCGGATATATCCAGCCGCACACCGGCAGTCTCCAATAAATCGGCGCTGCCGCTCTTCGACGACACCGCGCGATTGCCGTGCTTGGCGACATGGGCACCGGCTGCAGCGGCGACAAAACTCGCAGCGGTGGAGATATTGAATAAATTCGCGCCATCGCCGCCGGTGCCGACGATGTCGACCAGGTAGGGCAAATCGTCGACCACCACGCGCTCGGCCAGCTCGCGCATGACGAGAGCCGCGCCCTCGATCTCGTCGAGGCTTTCGCTTTTCATGCGCAGCGCCACCAACAGCGCACCGATCTGCGCCGGTGAACACTGACCGGTCATGATGTCGCGCATCACGAACTGCATTTCGGCGGTGGTGAGATCGAGTTGTTGTACGACGCGCGCCAGCGCAGCTTTAATATCCACGCTTAAGCTCCCTGCTTTTGTCCGATGAGCTCGCGCCCGTCGAGAAAGTTACGCAACATTGCATGGCCGAATTGCGTGAGGATCGACTCGGGATGGAACTGCACGCCCTCAATCGCGAGAGTTTTATGTCGCACCCCCATGATCTCATCCACCTGGCCATCCTCGGTCTGCGTCCACGCGGTAATTTCCAAACAATCGGGCAGACTCTCTTTCTCGATGATCAGCGAGTGATAACGCGTCGCCTCTAATGGACTGGCTAAACCGCGGAACACGCTGGTGTTGCGATGATAAATCTTCGATACCTTGCCGTGCATGACGGCGCGCGCGCGCACTATTTTGCCGCCAAACACCTGGCCGATACTTTGGTGACCGAGACAAATGCCGAGGATCGGGATACGCCCGGCAAAGGCTTCGATGGCAGCCATCGAAATGCCTGCCTCATTCGGCGTGCACGGCCCCGGCGAAATCACGATTTTTTCCGGCGCCAGTGCTTCGATGTCGGCGATGCTGATTTCATCGTTGCGCACCACTTTAACGGCATTCAATTCGCCGCCCATCAATTCGCCAAAATACTGCACGATGTTGTAGGTAAACGAGTCGTAGTTATCGATCATTAGTAACATGTTGGCGCTCCTTAACCCTGCGTCTGGCGTTCATTGGTTTGAACCGTATTGGCCTGGACCATCGATGCGGCGCGAAACATCGCGCGCGCTTTATTC
>DATIED010000180.1:0-4102 GCA_035455965.1 Spongiibacteraceae bacterium | reverse complement strand
CGCCTGCTGCCGGGCCGCGAGTTTCCGTTGACGCCGGCCGCCATCAAATTATTTCGCGAAGCCTGGCACGATAGCTTCGATGTCGATCACCGCCGCTGCCCGGTCTATCAGGATGTCAGCCAGGGTATTGCGCCGGCCGGTATCGAGTACTATCTGCCGCTGTTTTTCGAGCAATCGGCCAGCCTGTTCGACTATCTGCCGAGCGAGACGGTGATTTTCACCGATAGCGGCCTGGAGACTGCTGCGCAGGCTTTCTGGCGCGAGGCCAATGAGCGTTACGAACAACGCCGCCACAATCGCGAACGCCCGATTCTGCCGCCATCGCGTATCTTCGAACCGGTCGAAGTATTATTCGCCCGCCTCAAAGGTCACCAGCAGGTAGCGCTGCAAAACGAAAGTATCGGCAGCGCCGCCGGGCGCCGCGATTTCGATACGCTGCCCGCGCCGATATTGCCGATCGATGCCAAGGCCGAGGATCCAATCGCCGCGCTGCGCCGTTTCGCCGGCGCGCCGCAACGCGTTTTGTTATGCGTGGAGTCCGCCGGACGCCGCGAAACCTTGATCGATTTGCTGAAGTTACACCGGCTGCCCGCAAAAACCGTCGATAGCTGGGACGCTTTTATTGGCAGCGATGAGAGCCTGGCGATCACTGTGGCGCCAGTCGATCGCGGTTTAATGCTGCCCGCGCATCGCCTGGCGCTGGTCGCCGAAAATCAACTATTCGGTCAGCGCGTGTTGCAGAGCCGGCGCCGCAAGCGCGCCAGCGAATCCGCCAACAATGCGGTGCGCAACCTCGCCGAATTGCGCATCGGCGCGCCGGTGGTACACATCGATCACGGCGTCGGTCGCTACTGCGGACTGCAAACGCTGGCGGTGGACGATCAAGAGGCAGAGTTCGTCGCACTCGAATACGCCGAGGGCGCAAAACTGTATGTGCCGGTCGCGTCCTTGCATTTAATCGGTCGCTACAGCGGCGCCGACGAAGAGACCGCGCCGCTGCATCGGCTCGGCAGCGAGACCTGGCAGAAGGCCAAGCGCAAGGCCGCCGAGCAAATTCGCGATGTCGCCGCGGAGTTGCTCGACATTTACGCGCGCCGCGCCGCGCGGCCGGGCCACGCATTCACCGATCCCGGCCAGGCTTACGATGCCTTTGCGGCCACCTTTCCGTTCGAGGAGACAGCCGACCAGGTCAGCGCCATAACCGCAGTGTTAGACGACATGCGCGCACCGGCCGCTATGGATCGACTGGTATGCGGCGATGTCGGTTTCGGCAAAACCGAGGTGGCGATGCGCGCCGCCTTCGTCGCCGTGCACAGCGGCATGCAAGTGGCGATTCTGGTACCGACGACCTTGCTCGCACAGCAGCATTACGAGTCGTTCAAGGATCGCTTCGCCGATTGGCCGGTGACGATCGAAGTGCTGTCGCGGTTCCGCACCGGCCCCGAGCAGGAGAAAGTGTTAGAGCGGCTGGCCGAAGGCAAGGTCGATATTTTAATCGGCACGCATAAACTGCTGCAGAGCGACGTGAAATACAGCAACCTCGGCCTGGTGATTATCGACGAGGAGCATCGCTTCGGCGTGCGGCAAAAAGATCAATTGAAAGCGCTGCGCGCGCAGGTCGATATTCTCACGCTCACCGCCACGCCGATTCCGCGCACGTTGAATATGGCGATGTCCGGCATGCGCGATCTATCGATTATCGCGACGCCGCCGGCGCGCCGCCTGTCGGTGAAAACCTTTGTGCGCAAATACGATACCGCGCTGGTAAAAGAAGCTATCCAGCGCGAAATTTTGCGCGGCGGCCAGGTGTATTTCCTGCACAACGATGTAAAAACCATCGAAAAATGTGCCGAGGATTTGCGCGCATTGCTGCCGGAATTGCGCGTCGGCATTGGTCACGGTCAAATGCGCGAGCGCGAGCTGGAACAGGTGATGTCCGATTTTTATCATCAGCGCCATAACGTACTGGTGTGCTCGACGATTATCGAAACCGGCATCGACGTGCCGAACTCGAACACCATCATTATCGAACGCGCCGATAAGTTCGGCCTCGCGCAGCTCCATCAATTGCGCGGCCGCGTCGGGCGCTCGCATCATCAGGCGTATGCATATCTTTTGACGCCCGAGCATGCCGCGGTCAGCACCGATGCGGAAAAGCGTCTGGAAGCCATCGCCATGGCGGAAGATCTCGGCGCCGGTTTTACGCTCGCCACGCACGATCTGGAGATTCGCGGCGCTGGCGAATTGCTCGGCGAAGAACAGAGCGGCCAGATCCACACCATCGGCTTTACTTTATATATGGAAATGCTGGAGCGCGCGGTGAAGGCAATTCGCGCCGGTAAAACGCCAAACATCGAGGAACCGCTGGATCGGGGCGCCGAGGTGAATCTCCGTCTCGGCGCGCTGATACCGGACGATTATCTACCCGATGTGCAGGCGCGCCTGATGCTGTACAAACGTATCGCCAATACCGACGACGATGAGGCGTTGCGCGAATTGCAGGTGGAAATGATCGATCGCTTCGGCCTGTTGCCCGATCCCGTCAAAAACCTGTTTCGCGTCACAGCGCTGAAACAACAGGCACAAAAACTCGGCATTCGCAAAATCGAAGCCGGTCCCAACGGCGGCAAGCTGGAGTTCGAACAACAACCGTTGATCGAGCCGATCGTATTGGTCAAGCTGGTGCAAACCAAACCGGGTACTTATCGTTTGGCTGGCGCGACGGCGCTCGCTTTTACCGCCGATCTGGAAGATGCGGAACTGCGCTTCCAGTTTATCGAACAATTGCTGACGACGCTGGCGCCGCAGGCGGCCACTGTCGCCGCGCCGAAAAAACGCAGCGCATGACAGCTCGACACAGCACCAGCGATGAGCTGTAAATAACAACGACGGGAAGTTTTAAAGAGCGCACTTATGAAAAAAATTGTCTGCGGTTTGTTGTTAGCGATGGGATCGCTGTTATCGAACGCTCATGCGGATACGAATTATCAGGTCGAAATTATCGTCTTCGCGCGCGACGCCGCCGATAGCGAAGAATCGCTGCGCAGCAGCAGCGATTTGCGCTATCCGAGCAAGACCGTAACCTTAAGCGCCGGCGAAGGCAGCGCTCCGTTCCAGTTAATGCCGCCCAATAATTTGCTGTTAAATCGCGAGGCCGGCGCACTCGAGCAGCACAGAGGTACGCGCGTCTTATTGCATCAAGCCTGGTTATGGCCCGGCGAGGATGCTGCGCACGCTACCGCGGTCGCGATTAGCGCGGGCCGGCAATTCGGCATTCATCGCGAAGTGGAAGGGTATATAACGCTAAGTGCCGAGCGCTTTCTGCAAATTAACACCCAGCTCTGGCTCAGTCGCTTCGGCAGCGGTGCCGCAAATCCTGCCAATACCCTGGCATTGCCAACTCCGCCCGCAACGAATAGCGGCGCCGCCAACACCGATCAACGCGCGGCTGCCGCTGATAACTATACGATCGAGCAATTATTTTTATTGCGCGAACAGCGCCGCATGCGCAGCGGCGAGTTGCATTACTTCGATCATTCGCGCTTCGGCTTATTGGTGTTGGTCACGCCGCTTGCTGCAGCGCCTTGAGTCAGTCATTACACTAACAAAATGAATCCCGGCGACTGCTTTACTATGCTCGTAGCGACTCATTTTGTTAAAGCAATGATAGAGAGCATTAGGCACTCAACGCAGCGCGCAGAATTTTTTGTATATCGAGCATGCCGGTCGCCATTGCCGCCTGCATGTTCTCCAATGTGATGGGCTCACTGCTACGTCCCGCCGCCGGATTGACGACCAGACATACAGCGGCGTAATTGAGATTCAACTCGCGCGCCAGCGCAGCCTCCGGCATACCCGTCATGCCGACCACCGCGCAGCCATCCCTCTCTAAACGATCGACTTCCGCTGCGGATTCGAGGCGCGGCCCCTGCGTCGCACCGTATACACCGCCGTCGATGACCGCCACATTCGCCGTCACTGACGCCTGCAATAGCCGCTCGCGCAATAGCCGGCAATACGGTTGCGAGAAATCCACGTGATCGAGTGTTGCACCGTTGCCGTCGTAATAAGTATGCTCGCGCCCATACGTATAATCGATGAT
>DATIED010000179.1:0-4433 GCA_035455965.1 Spongiibacteraceae bacterium | reverse complement strand
TTTTGTGAAGAAAACTCCGCCCGCTAATTATCTTTTGAAAAAAGCGGCAGGCATTACTTCCGGCTCAAGCAACCCCAACACTAAAAAAGTGGGTAAGGTAACGCGTGCGCAACTCGAAGAAATTGCGACATTAAAGATGGCGGATTTGACTGCTTCCGATATGGATGCGGCTGTGCGCACTATTGCTGGCAGCGCGCGCTCGGCTGGTCTCGAAGTGGAGGGTGTGTAAGATGGCCAAATTAACGAAACGCCAAAAACTCATCCGCGAAAAACTACAGCCGGGTAAGCAGTATGCTATCGCCGATGCGCTGTCATTGTTAAAAGAGCTTTCTACTGTCAAATTCACCGAATCGGTTGATGTTGCTGTGAATCTCGGTATTGATGCGCGTAAATCCGACCAGGTTGTGCGTGGTGCGACGACTTTGCCGCATGGTACAGGTAGTGTTGTACGTGTAGCCGTGTTTACGCAAGGCGCTAATGTCGAGAAGGCAAAAGCAGCCGGAGCCGATATTGTCGGTATGGACGACTTGGCGGAGCAGGTAAAGGCAGGCGTCATGGAGTTCGATGTGGTTATCGCCTCTCCCGATGCGATGCGTGTAGTCGGTCAGCTCGGTCAGATTCTCGGCCCGCGTGGTTTGATGCCGAACCCGAAGACCGGCACAGTGACTCCCGATGTTGAAACCGCGGTCAAAAATGCGAAGGCTGGCCAAGTGCGCTTCCGTACCGATAAAAACGGTATCGTGCATGGTGCGATCGGCAAGGTAACATTCGACCTGCCGGCAATCAAAGAAAACTTGGAAGCGTTGTTGAGTGATTTGAAACGCGCTAAACCTTCCGCATCTAAAGGCATCTATCTGAAGAAGATCACTTTATCCACGACCATGGGTCCTGGCTTGGTTATCGATCAGGCAACATTAGACGCCTAAAAAAATCGCAGGCGCTTGCGAGCATCGCAGGCGTTTTCGTTGTAGCGATAGGAAGTTGCTGCAGACAGCTTTGGAGTCTTTGGACAGGCTCTTTTTAGGACCTAAGCCGAAGGCTGTCAAAGACCGTAGGTATCGATGGTTTGAATGCTGCTTCATATCGTTGCAGCCCGATGCGATCGATCTAAGCTCGCCCGCTGACGATAGCCCTACCGTCGTTATGGAGTGCCTACGCAGATGGTGGATTGGATTTTCACCGAACGGTGGTAACGCGGCGACATCTTTGATGTTGACGCGATACCGAAACAACAGTGAATCCGGGAGTTAATCCAGTGGCTTTAGGACTCGAAGACAAAAAGGCAATCGTTGCCGACGTTAGCGAGACTGCCGCTCAAGCTCTTTCTCTGGTGATTGCCGACGCGCGCGGCTGCACCGTGGGACAGATGACGCAACTCCGCAAGTTGGCGCGGGATGCCCAAGTGTATCTGCGTGTAGTGCGCAATACTTTGGCTAGCCGTGCCGTTGCAGGAACCGCTTTCGAATGTGCACAGTCGGCCTTTAAAGGTCCGTCGCTGTTGGCATTTTCGATGGAGGATCCGGGA
Source organism: Spongiibacteraceae bacterium (assembly GCA_035455965.1). Taxonomy (GTDB): domain Bacteria; phylum Pseudomonadota; class Gammaproteobacteria; order Pseudomonadales; family CAMLJR01; genus CAMLJR01. The sequence goes on along the minus strand of DATIED010000179.1, from coordinate 2,908 downwards.
GCTGCGGCCCGCATTTTCAAAGATTTCGCGAAAGCAAACGAAAAATTTGAAGTGAAGGCTTTGGCAGTAGGCGGTCAATTGCTCGGTGCCGAGCAGATCGACCGGCTGGCGACTTTGCCAACCCGCGAGCAGGCCCTCGGCATGCTGGCTGGTGTGTTGCAAGCGCCTGTGTCGAAATTGGCACGTACTCTCAACGAAATGCCGAGCGGTATTGCGCGGGCCATTGCGGCCGTGCGAGATCAAAAAGCGGCGTAACGATTGCTCGATTAATCGTATTTTTTATTTTTTATCCAGGAGTTAATCATGGCCCTGTCCAAAGAAGATATTTTAAACGCTATCTCTGAAATGAGCGTGATGGATCTTGTCGATCTGATCAAATCCATCGAAGACAAATTCGGTGTTTCCGCTGCTGCCCCAGTAGCTGTCGCTGCAGCTGCTGCAGCCCCTGCAGCTGCTGCCGAAGAGCAGACCGAGTTCACCGTAATGCTGACTAATGCCGGCGCGCAGAAAGTTGGCGTGATCAAAGTGGTTCGCGAATTGACTGGTCTGGGCTTGAAAGAAGCCAAGGCAGTAGTTGACGGCGCACCAGGTCCGGTTAAAGAAGGCGTTTCGAAGGCTGACGCCGAAGATGCCAAGAAGAAGTTGGAAGAAGCTGGCGCTAGTGTAGAGCTCAAATAATCGAGTTTTGCCAGGTAGCGTTGCAACACGTTACAAACAGGCTGGTGGGTTTATCCCGCCGGCCTTTTGCTGTTTTAGCAAAAGAGTTTTCACGGCTGCCGGTGCCGGATTTGTTTTGCAAATGCTGATACCGACAGTTGCATCCCCGCTGCATTGCATCTCAATGCGGCGGGCGCCGAATCGAAAGTCAGGAAACATAATGGGGAGTACTGATGGCTTACTCGTACACTGAGAAAAAACGTATTCGCAAGGATTTCGGCAAGTTGCCGAGCATCATGGAAGTGCCCTACCTCCTGGCGATACAGTTGGATTCCTACACCAAGTTCACCCAGCAGGGTGTTTCTGCGCGCGAGCGCGCGGATATCGGCTTACACGCCGCATTTAAATCCGTATTTCCAATCGTGTCCTACTCGGGCAACGCTGCGTTGGAATACGTTGATTATGCGCTCGGACAGCCAGCTTTCGATGTGGGCGAATGCCAGTTGCGCGGCGTTACTTACGCAGTGCCGCTACGCGTGCGCGTGCGCTTGATCATCTACGATCGCGAGTCGTCGCAAAAAGCCATCAAAGATATTAAAGAGCAGGAAGTCTACATGGGGGAGATCCCCCTGATGACCGAGAACGGCACGTTTGTTATTAACGGCACCGAACGCGTTATCGTTTCGCAATTACACCGCTCTCCCGGTGTGTTTTTCGACCACGATAAAGGCAAGACCCATTCATCGGGCAAATTGCTTTATTCCGCACGTATCATTCCCTATCGTGGTTCGTGGCTCGATTTTGAGTTCGATCCGAAAGATATGGTGTATGTGCGTATCGATCGCCGCCGCAAATTACCTGCAACGATATTGCTGCGCGCACTCGGCTACAGTGCCGAAGAAATGCTCGCCATGTTTTTCGAAGTTAATACGTTCAATGCCGACAAAGAGGGCAAATATGTTGTCGAGTTGGTGCCCGAGCGTCTGCGCGGTGAAATTGCCACATTCGACATCTGCGATAAAGACGGTACAGTCATCGTTGAGGCAGGTCGCCGTATTACGGCACGCCACATTCGCCAGGTCGCCAAGTCGAAGCTTAAAGAGTTGGTCGTACCGCCGGAGTATTTGATCGGTCGTTCTTTGGCGAAAGATATCGTCAATCAAAAAACCGGCGAAGTATTGTTCGAGTGCAACAGCGAAATCACCGCTGACATGTTGAAAAAGCTCGACGAAGCCGGCGTTACTTCTATCGAGACGATCTATACCAACGATCTCGATTGTGGTCCGTTCATCAGTCACACGTTGCGCGTTGATCCCAGCCGCACCCAACTCGATGCGCTGGTGGAAATTTATCGCATGATGCGCCCAGGCGAGCCGCCGACCAAAGACTCCGCAGAGAATCTGTTCCAAAATCTATTTTTCTCTGCAGAGCGCTACGATCTGTCTGGTGTCGGCCGCATGAAGTTCAATCGTCGCCTCGGTCGCGAAGCGATCGTCGGCGAAGGTACGCTGTCGAAACAAGATATCGTGGATGTGATGAAACATCTCGTCGATATCCGCAACGGTAAAGGCATCGTCGACGACATCGATCACCTCGGCAACCGTCGCGTGCGCTCGGTAGGCGAGATGGCCGAAAACCAGTTCCGCGTCGGTTTAGTTCGCGTCGAGCGCGCTGTTAAAGAGCGTTTATCGATGGCGGAAAGCGAAGGCTTGATGCCGCAGGATTTGATCAACGCCAAGCCGGTCGCAGCAGCGGTGAAAGAGTTCTTCGGCTCCAGCCAATTGTCGCAATTCATGGATCAAAACAATCCGCTGTCCGAGATCACACACAAGCGTCGCGTTTCTGCGCTCGGGCCAGGCGGTCTGACTCGCGAGCGCGCCGGCTTCGAAGTGCGCGACGTGCATCCGACTCACTATGGTCGCGTCTGCCCGATCGAAACGCCGGAAGGCCCGAACATCGGTCTGATCAACTCGCTGGCGACCTTTGCTCGCACCAACGATTACGGCTTTATCGAGAGCCCGTATCGCAAAGTAGTCGACGGCAAGGTCACCGACGATATCGAGTTTATTTCAGCAATCAACGAGTCGGAGTACGTCGTTGCGCAGGCATCGGCTGCGGTCGATAGCAAGGGCAATCTGAGCGAAGATCTGGTCGCCGTGCGCTACATGAACGAATTCACCGTCAAGCAGCCGCAGGAAGTCCAGTACATGGACGTCTCGCCGAAGCAGGTGGTATCGGTAGCGGCGTCGCT
>DATIED010000178.1:0-7914 GCA_035455965.1 Spongiibacteraceae bacterium | reverse complement strand
AACCGCAGCTGTCGATGCATTTCAGCAAATTTCGCAACAGACCAAAGCGTTTCAATTCCAGCTCGCACGGTCGATGGCGCGCAACAAGCCGCTCGATTTAACGCCGCTCGACATCATGGCCGAGCACTGGGATCGCGGCATGAACGTACTTACGCAGCGCTATAGTTAACATCGCAATGACCATCGATTTAATCTCCAACGCAGCTAACAGCTTGCAACAAGCGATCGCCCTGCACGACGGCTGGCATTTAACTGCCACCACACCCGGCGCGATTGCCGACCCGCGCCAACTGCTCGACGCATTGCCTGTATGGCGCAAGGCCATTGTGCCCGGCACCGTTGCACAAAGCATCGCTGCCGATGTTAATGCGACCGGCCGCTACGATGCGCAGGACTGGTGGTACCGCTGTCAATTCCATGTGGCATCGCCGCAAACCGACATGCGCCTGCTATTTGAGGGGTTGGCTACGCTGGCGGATATCTGGTTGAACGGAGAGCCCATTCTCAGCACACACAATATGTTTATCCCTCATCGAGTCGATGTCGGCGCAATGCTGCACGCGGAAAATGAATTAGTCATTTGCTTCCGTTCGCTCGATGCCGCACTCGCCTTGCGACGGCCGCGACCGCGCTGGAAAACTGCGCTGGTCGACCATCAAGCATTGCGCTGGTTTAGAACCACGCTGCTCGGTCGCATACCCGGCTGGACGCCACCGGTGACACCGGTAGGACCATGGAAAAATATTCTTCTCGAATCCGTACCCAACATCGATATCGCCGCGCTCGATTTACAAACCAGCGCCAGTGGCACAACCGGTAGAGTCAGCGTTGCGATAACACTCAACATCGCACCGGCACAAACCATTCATACGGCCAGATTATGGGCCGGCGCTACGAGCTTCGATTTAACTATCGAGCAACGCGCCACCAGCGCAACCATCAACGGCGACTTTTCGCTGGCTAATGTTGAATTATGGTGGCCGCACACACATGGCACGCCGCATTTAATGCAATGTCGCGTCGAGCTAATGACTAACAGCGGCAATGTCGTTGTCGATTGCGGCCGTATTGGCTTTAAGCAAATTGCTGTCGATCGCAGCGCCGGCAAGGTGCAGCTTCATATCAACGGTACCGCCGTTTTTTGTCGCGGCGCCTGTTGGACAATCGATGACTTTAACGCATTGCGCAGCGCCCCCGGACAACTTCGACAAACGCTGCAACTCGCGCGCGATGCCGGTGCCAATATGTTGCGCATCGGCGGCACCATGATTTACGAGTGCGACGAGTTTTACGATTTATGCGACGAGTTCGGCCTGCTGGTTTGGCAGGACTTTATGTTCGCCAATATGGATTACCCATTCGGCGATGAAGGCTTCTATCGCGAGGTAGAGCGCGAAGTAATATATCAACTCAAACGCTGGCAAAAGCATCCCTGCTTAGCGGTGTATTGCGGCGGCAACGAAATTGAACAGCAGGCAGCGATGCTCGGCCTGCCGGCCGCAGAATGGTCGAACGAGTTTTTCTCCAGCGCATTGCCGCGGCTTTGCGCGCAATTACATCGAGATATTCTCTACTTTCCATCGACTCCCTGCGAGGGCGCCCTGCCGTTCCATGTCGCGACCGGTATTTCGCACTACTATGGCGTCGGCGCCTATCGACGACCGCTCGCCGATGTCAAACAGGCATGCGTGAAATTCGCCTCCGAATGTCTCGGCTTCTCCAACGTGCCCGATGCCGAAACGATGGAGTTGTTGCTCGATGGCGCGCCGCCAATGCCGCATCATCCGCGCTGGAAGGCACGCGTACCGCGCGACAACGGTGCCGGGCTGGATTTCGAGGATGTCCGCGACTTTTATTTGAAACTACTGTTCTCTATCGATCCGGTAGAGCTGCGCAGCTGCGACCCAGAGCGTTATTACGCGTTATCGCGTGCGGTCAGCGGCGAGGTGATGAAAAGCGTATTCGCCGAGTGGCGCAGGCCGAACAGTCAATGTAGCGGCGGCATCGTCTGGTTTTATAAGGATCTGTGGCCCGGCGCAGGCTGGGGCATTATCGACAGCACGAACCGGCCGAAAGCGGCCTACTGGTATTTACGGCGCGCGTGGGCGACGCAGATTATTCTGATAACCGACGAGGGCTTGGACGGCCTGCAATTGCATATCGTCAACGAAACTGCAGCGCCATTAAATGCACGCGTCGAGTTAGAAATTTATCAGCACGGCAAAACCAGAATAGCTGCTGCGACGACCGCATTGAACATCCCGGCAAGCAGCGCCGAAACGCTGCTCGGCGATGCGCTATTGGGCCGCTTTTACGACACCACATATGCTTTTCGCTTTGGCCCTGTGCAACACGATGTTGTGGCGGCGCGATTATTAAATGTCGACAACGGCAGTGTCATCAGCGAGGATTTCTACTTCCCTACAGGACTGTCGCTACCGATGCAAGATAATGCCGGCATTCGTGCCGAGGCGCATTTCGAATCGGATGGCAATGTCGTCGTCACCTTATATAGCGAGGTATTTTTGCAATCGGTATCCTGGTCGGTCGATGGTTTTACGCCCGATATCAATTACTTTCATCTTGCGCCGCAGCAAGAGAAACATATTTATTTTACGGCAGCGAACCAACATATCAATAAATTCAAAGCCCATATCAGCATGCTGAACTGTCGCGAATCGATTACGCTGCGCGCGGAGCGCACATCATATAGCGCACCGATAGCTTAATATCGATACGATCAGCCTTGTAGCGCCGGCCTTTTTGCATTGATGAAAAAGCGCTTTAATCGCAGACAAGGCTGCTCCAGCACGTACCACGAACAGACTGCCAACAGATAAGAAAATAAGGCGACCAACAATACCCGCATACTGTTGTCCAGCACCGGGTTCATGTGCTGAAATTCGCCAAAGCGTTGCTGCCAGGCCGCATTCAAACTTACCACGATTGGAAAATGGAACACATAAATCGCATAGCTGTATTTGCCGACGGTGCGCAGCGCTCGATTGCCCAACAGCGCCTGCCAGCGCGAGCCATTGGGAAGCGATGAAAATAGACCGTTAAATAACGCAGCAGCGAACAGCAGTGCCGCGACGCTCTGATTGAGTGCCGCCAAGCCATGCGCTACGGCCGCAAAGTTATGATTCAGTGCGACATAGATTGCGACATAGGCTAATGCAACGTATAACATTTTCGGCAGCAGCGCAGCGCTCCACTCCAGCCAGGCCCGATGGCGAATGACCAGTGCCAGCAATGCGCCGATCGCCAATGCATCCCAGCGGGAAAAAGTAAATTCATAGGCCGCCCAAGTGGCAAACTCTAAATCATTATGAATCATGACAGCGCGCGCAATCGGCGCGCTGACGACAAGAATCAGACACAAGCGGCTCAACGCGCGCGGGGACAATGCAATAACGGCCAGTGGCCACATTAGATAAAATTGCTCTTCGACCGCCAGCGACCAGAAATGCGACAGACCGCCACCGCCGCCCTCGATCGGAATGTCCCAATTCACCAGATACAGCCAATACCAAATCTCATTCGATTTATTGGCAACGCTCCATATCGGCGCGCTACCCAACGCCGGTAAAATGATAAAAGCTACCAGCAACACAGCGTAATAAATCGGAAAAATACGCAACACCCGCCGCATATAGAAATTGCGCAATTGCTGCGGTGCGCCTTTTTCGTCGAGCAGAATTCCGGTGATTAAAAAACCCGATAACACAAAGAAAAGCTGCACGCCCACCCAACCCATGTTGGCGAACAAGCTGAGAAATTTTGCGAGCTCGCTCATGCCCGCACCGTTGCCGGTCAGCGCCGTGTTATGCCAAACCACGGTGATAATCGCCAGCCCTCGCAGACCATCCAACGCCGGCATATGCGTCCGCGCATTTAACTGCAAGCGGGCAATAGGATCGCGGTCGATAATTTCGGTTGCGGCTGAAGCTTGTATGGTCATCGCAGCCAAATCCCCATTTTTATATCAGCTCGGGAAGCGGTATGACTTGTACGCTATCGCCGCGCATAATTTTCTGTTGCGGCGCCACCACGACCAACGCATTCGCCCATGCCACCGACATAAGTACACCAGAGCTTTGATTAGGGTATATCTCAACGCTCAGACCGGCGACACCAGGCACGATGCGTGCGCGCAAATACTCCTGGCGACTGCCCGGTCGCGGCCACTCGAACGCAGCCGGCAATTGCCAACACACCGGCTCGATCGCATGACAACCCTGTAACCTTAATAAATAAGGCTGCGCTATCAACTTGAACGTGACGAAAGCGGAGGCCGGATTACCCGGCAAACCAAATAGCGGCGTACCGCCGATACGGCCATAAGCGAGCGGCTTGCCCGGCTTTATATTTAATTTCCACAGTTGCAGCTCGCCATGCGTTTCCAACTGCGCGCGCACATGATCCTCTTCACCGGCAGAGACGCCTCCGGTCGAAATAATACAATCGGTGCCGGCCGCCGCTTGCAACAGCGCTTTCGCGGTATCCTCCGCAGTGTCGGGTACTATCCCGCAATCCACGACTTCGCAATTCAGTTGCTCGAGCAAACCTTTCAACAGCGGACGATTCGAGTTGTAGATTTGCCCCGCCGCTAACGCGCCACCCGGTTCGACCAACTCATCGCCGGTACATAAGAGTGCTACGCGCAAGCGCCGAAACACCGATACTTGCGCGATGCCGGTTGCGGCCAACAGCGCCACATCCGCGGCACTGATGCGCTGTCCATGCCGCACCAGCAATTGACCACGAGATATATCCTGCCCGCGCGGCCGCACATTTTCACCGACCTTTACCGCGCTATTGATCTGCACATAATTGCCGTCGGCGCTGCAGTTTTCTTGCATTACGACACTATCCGCGCCGCACGGTAATTCGGCACCGGTAAAAATGCGCGCCACAGTTCCCGCAGCCAGCGCGCACCCCACGCGACCTGCGGCGATACGCTGGCTGATCGGCAGCCTTCGATCGACGAGCAAATCCGCAGCGCGCAACGCATAGCCATCCATCGCACTATTGTCGGCGGGCGGCACGTCGACCGTAGCGTTTAAATCGCGCGTGGCAATGCGGCGCGCCGCCGCGGCGAGCGACACCCACTCCTGCTCGATCGATAATCTGGCATCGGCCAATATTGTTGCCAACGCATCCTCGATCGACGCCAGCGCCATATCAAAGCGCGCCGCGGCTGCGAGTTTGCAATACCCCGACAAAATTGCAGGGACGATAACTACTATCGAGCTGGCTGCGAATAATTTTTTCCCAACCGGTGCGACAGGCATTGGTCGAGCCCGGCACGCAAAAAATAATTGTGTTGTTGGCAAGGCCGGCCAACGCGCGCGATTGAATCGTCGATGTACCGATCTCATCGAAAGACAGCGCGCGAAATAATTCGCCGAAGCCATCGACCTGCTTGTCGAATAACACCGACACGGCTTCCGGCGTCGAATCGCGGCCGCTAAAGCCCGTGCCGCCGGTAATCAGCACCGCCTGCACGGCAGGATCGGCGATCCATTGCGACAATACGGCGCGAATTCGGTAAATATCATCGATGACGATTTGTTTATCCAACAAGCGATGCCCGGCCTCCTGCAATGCCGCTACCAAATAGTGGCCGGAGGTATCGGTATCTTCGTTGCGGGTATCCGACACGGTGAGCACGGCGATGCCCAGCGCGGTTGGTTCACCGGTAAGAGTTTTGCTCATGACGATTCGCCTGCATAAATAGTTTTCAATAATTGCGGAATAGCTTTACGCCAAGGCAATTGCTGAATGCCGAAAGTATCGCGAATATGCTGACAATTCAGCGTCGGGAACGGAGTGCCGAGCGATTCGTCCGCAGCGACTTGCAATTGCGCGTGATTGCCGCCGACATCCCAGTATTGTGCCGCGGCCGCTAACAGCACCTCGGCAAATTCGTAACCACTCGCCGCATCGGAGCTGTGGTAATGATAAATGCCCCAGCAACGCGCCGCACAATCGAGTTGATCGCAGATACCCGAAATCACTCGCGCCAAATCGGCTACCGGCGTCGGGCAGAAGCGCGGCGCATTCGCGACTGCCACCGTGCCGCCACGGCGCAAGCGCTGTAGCAAATCCGTTAGTAAATTAGTGCCGCCCCCGGCAATCAACGGGCCGGTGCGCAAAATGAGATGGTGCGACCAGCGCGCAGCCACGTACTGCTCGCGCTGCATCAGCAATACGCCCGCAGGACAAATAGGCTGCGGGGTATCGGACTCGCGGTAACGCTGTTTATTGCCGCCAGGAAAAACGCGACTATCCGATAACAACAAGAAATGCCAGCGCCGCCGCGCGCACCAATCGACACATTGTCGAAACGATGCATCGCTCAGCAGTGAAGTACCATCCTGCGCCATTTCGCGACTTGCGCAGTCGATCACTACACAGTCTTCGTCGCTGTCGGGATCGGCGAACCGGCCCGCTATTTCATCGCCGAGCTCTGCGGGGGTGACGCACAAAGCCGCATAACCACGCTCTTGCAATTGCGTGCCCAACGCTAACTGCAATGCAGGCTCGTTATAAACAATTAATATTCTCACGGCGCTGCGCGGCGATCGCGTCAGAACGGAATATCATCGTCGAAGTCATCGAAGTTAGCGGGGGGGGGCGCATCGTTGCTAGTCGGTGCTGGCGTTTGCTGCCGCGGAGCCGAGCGCGGTGCCTGCGACTCATAACCACCCGATCCGCCCGTGCCCATAGGCGCTCCACCACCACCTTTGCTATCTAGCATCTGCATTTCACTGGCGACGATTTCGGTCGTGTACTTATCTGCACCGTCCTTATCCTGCCATTTACGCGTACGCAGGCTACCTTCGACATATACTTTTGAGCCCTTCTTCAAATATTCGCCGGCAATTTCACCCAGACGATTAAAAAACACCACGCGATGCCATTCGGTGCGCTCCTGCGCCTGCCCCGTCTGTTTGTCCTTCCACGACTCGGAGGTGGCTATAGTGATGTTAGTGACCGCGCCGCCGGAAGGCAGATAACGCGTTTCCGGATCGCCGCCGCAATTGCCGATCAGGATGACTTTGTTGACTCCGCGCGCCATGAGATTTCCCCTGTCTGAATAGTGTTCGATATTAAACTTGAAATAGCCGCAACTATACCGGAGCCGCTATAGCGGAACCAGCGCCGCTGCTTGCGATGAGCCCCCGAAACCTCGCAAATATCCAGCGGCTCTATTAATACTCGACGACCCCTATGAATACTCGACGATCCCTATGAATAACTCCACGCCCCTATGAATAAGATAGAACGTCCCCATAACTGGCGAGCTGACATATTTGTAGATACCGCCCTCACTGTATTGATGCTGGGCGTCGGTGATCGAGCACTTTATACTATCGGGTTTTGCGAACGCAGGTGATGTATGGCGAAGATAGTTGTCCGCGGTGCCAGGACTCACAATCTGAAGAACATCGATCTGGAAATTCCCCGCGATAAATTGGTGGTTATCACCGGCTTATCCGGCTCCGGCAAATCCTCTCTGGCCTTCGATACGCTATACGCCGAAGGACAGCGCCGCTATGTCGAATCGCTCTCGGCATACGCGCGCCAGTTCCTCGAACAGATGGAAAAGCCGGACATAGATTCGATCGAAGGATTGTCGCCGGCGATTTCGATCGAGCAGAAATCGGTGTCGCGCAATCCCCGCTCGACCGTCGCGACCATCACCGAAATCTACGACTATCTGCGGCTGCTGTTCGCCCGCGTCGGCCACGCCTTTTGCCACAATTGCGGGCGCGAGATTACGCAGCAGAGCGTGCAGCAGATCGTCGATCGTATCCGCTCATGGCCCGACGGCTCGCGCATCCATGTGCTTGCTCCAATCGTCCGCGATCGCAAGGGCGAATATAAGAAGGAACTGGTGGACATGCG
>DATIED010000177.1:0-2284 GCA_035455965.1 Spongiibacteraceae bacterium | reverse complement strand
GCAGCCGTCATGGCCAGTTGCGATTGTCCGTCCAATATCCGAATCGGCAGGCGATCGCTACGCTGCGCCAGTAATTGATCGAGCTGCGCGCGCCGCGCAGCATTGGCGGCCGGCAACAAAAACTGCAGTTCCGGATGACGCTGTAACAGCCACGCTGCGGTATTTAAAAAATCGGCGCCGACCTGCGCTATTTCGCCGCCGCGACTGCCCGGCAACAGCGCCACACAGGTCGCGGCAGCGTCGATTTGCAGCTGTTGGCGCGCCGCCGCAACGTCGGGCTGCAGCGGCAATTGATCCGCCAGCGGGTGGCCGACACACACCACTGGCACAGCGTGATCGCTGTAGAATTTTTCCTCGAAGGGAAACAGCGTCAGCATTAAATCCACCGCGCGTTTTATTTTATGGATGCGCCCCTGCCGCCACGCCCATACCGACGGACTGACGTAGTGCGCGGTTTTAATGCCGCGCTCGCGCAACCACAACTCCAGACCGAGATTAAAATCCGGTGCGTCGATGCCGATCACGATATCGGCCTGCCACTGCAGAAAATGTTCGCGCAATTGTTTGCGCATGCCCAGCAGCTCCGGCAAGCGCTTTAGCGGCTCGATAAAACCCATCACCGCCAGGCGCTCCAGCTCGAATAAGCTGCGAAAATTTTCCGTCAGCATATGCGCGCCGCCAATGCCGCAAAACTCGATAGGCCTGGCACTCTGTGCGCGTAGCGCGCGCATTAAATCCGCGCCGAGCAAATCGCCGGACGCTTCGCCGGCGACGATGCCGATACGCAAAGGCGTACCCAAAGGTTTAGTCGCGATGGCCGTGTCGGTCATACCGGGTTCTGTCATGCCGAGCTCTGTCATCCCGGACAATGCGCCATTGCGCTCAACGGACGATGCCGCGCGTGGCATTTTTAACCGAATCGATCAGCAACTGCACTTCGACGTGGTCGACGGCGAGTTCCTGCAGCTCGAGCAGCGCCTCGTCGACAGTCAAACCCTGCCGATAAATCGCCTTGTAGCCCCGGCGCAATGCACCGATCGCCTCGCCACTGAAACCGCGTCGCTTCAAACCTTCGACATTGATATTGCGCGCCTCGGCCGGACTGCCGGTGATCATCATATAGGCGGGCACGTCTTTGGTGATGACCGTACCCGGACCGATAAATGCGTGCGCACCGATCTGGCAGAATTGATGCACCAGCACATAGCCCGACAAAATGGCCCAGTCGCCGATATGCACATGTCCCGATATCGAAGCGTTGTTGACCAGAATACACCGGTCGCCAATCACCGAGTCGTGACCGACATGGGCGTATGCCATCAATAAATTGTGGTTGCCGATGATTGTTTCGCCACGATCTTGCACAGTGCCGCGATGAATCGTCACGCCCTCGCGAATCACATTGTGATCGCCGATCAGCAGGCGCGTCGCTTCGCCTTTGTATTTCAGATCGGGAGTATCTTCGCCAATCGTGGAGAATTGAAAAATCTGGTTGTGGCTGCCGATGACGGTCGGCCCCTTGATCACTACATGCGAAGCAACCCGCGTACCGGCACCGATCTCGACATCGGCGCCAATCAGAGTCCATGGTCCGATTTCGACATCGGCAGCGATACGCGCGCTCGGATGAATAATGGCTTGCGGATCGATCACCTAAACCTTCCTATCGGCGCACAGAATGGTTCCGGATGCCGCCAACTCGTCGCCGACGTACGAGCTGCAATTAAACTTCCACAAACCGCGTCGATCGGAGACGTACTCGGCTTTTAAAATCAGTTGGTCGCCGGGAATAACGCGCCGCTTGAAACGCGCGTCGTCGATGCCGACAAAATAATAAATCGAACCGTCGGCCGGCTTTTTATCCTGGCTCTTGAAGCCGAGAATACCCGCGGCCTGCGCCATCGCCTCGATAATCAACACGCCCGGCATCACTGGCACATCGGGAAAATGACCGTTAAAAAATGGTTCGTTGATGGTGACGTTTTTAATCGCCACGATCGAGTTTGGCAGATTGAGTTCCAGCACTCGATCGACCAACAAAAATGGATAGCGGTGCGGCAAATACTCGCGTATTTCATGGACTTCCATAATCGCCCCAGCCGTCATTGCCGTGCGCCTTTCAACATATTATTCGCCCTTCATTTTTTTAATTTGTTTTTCCAATTCGACGACGCGCCGATACAACTCATCGAGCTGCCCGAAACGCACCGCATTTTTGCGCCACAATGTCGTTTCCATCATGCCGGTACCGGAGTTATAGGAGCCGGGCTTATCGATAGAGCCG
>DATIED010000176.1:0-2102 GCA_035455965.1 Spongiibacteraceae bacterium | reverse complement strand
GTCCCAAAGTGCGGTCAATGCTTTATTGACCCGCATGCCGACACCGCCGCCGACCGCGCGCCGCTCGACCGTCGCCAACGCCGGTGAGGCGGCGAGCAGCTTTAAGCTACCGTGGCCGGGCGCCGTATCCGTAGCGGCCACCGGCAATAACAGCGCTTGCAACTCCGAACGGTCCGTCACCGGACGCTCTGCGAATAGATCGAAAATGCCGTGTTCGATCCGCTCCGGATCGTGGCCGAAATAACTAGTGAGAGAACCATGCGGATCCAGATCGCACAACAACACGCGCGCGCCACGATCCGCTAAGAGTCCGGCCAGCGCGACCACCGTAGTAGTTTTCCCGACGCCGCCTTTTTGATTGGCTACCGACCAAATATGCACGTTGAAATATCCAAAAGCTGGTGCGAGTTATACCCCAGCGTCAATTAATTGATGCCTGACTCCGATTAAAGATTGTCAGCAAATAACCTGCCAGCCTCAAGCTGTGCCGAGATTATCGAACAGAATTGCCCCGGAGAACCATGTCTTTGTGCAGAATCTCGCCGGCTTGGCGCAAAAAATCTAAGCGGCAATATTTCGAGCGCGGCGACGAACTAGCTCGCCTGAGAGCGGCCGCTAAAGATTAGGGCTTTTTGGCACTCGCTGCACCCGTCGTTGCAGGTGCAGATGTTACGGGTGCGGACGTCGCGGGTGCCGTAGCGACCGGCGCTGTGTTTACTGGAGCCGCAGGAACCGCTGCAACGATCGGCGCGGGGGCGATATTGACAGGAGCTACCGATGGCTCCGACGTTGGCGCAGCGGAGTTTTGCGATTGATCGACCGGCGCGGGGGCAACCGCCTTTAGTTGCGGGCGCAATTCACCGGTCTTGGAGATCATCAATACGACGCGGCGATTTTTACTGCGATTCTCCGGCGTATCGTTGTCGGCGATCGGCTGGAACTCACCGTAGCCGGTCGCCATCAATTGGGTGGGATCGAGTCCTTCCTCGATAAACAATTGCACCACCGCGGCCGCTCGCGCCGACGACAACTCCCAGTTGGAGGGAAAGCGCGAGCTGTGAATTGGAATATTATCGGTGAAACCTTCGACGCGTACCGGCGTCTTTTGTTCGCGCAGAATCCCGCCGATTTGCCCCAGCAATTCCAACGCCTTATTGCTCAACGTGGCATCGCCGCTATCGAATAACAGCGACGAGCGCATTTCGATCTCCAGCCATTGTTCGTTGCCGCGCAGCGTCACCATATTTTGCTTGATCAGTTCGCCCAGCGCCTCTTCGATCTTGCTGCTGATCTCTTTGAATTGATCGGGCATTTCGCCTTCTTTGTCATCCTTGCCCTTGCCTTCTTTATCCTTGATAGCCATCGCGCTGAGTTGCACGAGATTGATCGGATTGGATTTAGCCGTTTCGCCGATTTCGATCGCATGCACCGCCAATTCCGGCTGATTGAACGCATCGGTGAGCGTATTCGATAACACGCGATATTTACTTTCGTTAATTTGCGAAATCGAATACATGACGACAAAAAATGCGAACAGCAGCGTAATGAAATCGGCGTACGACACCAGCCAGCGCTCGTGATTGACGTGTTCTTCCGTATGTTTACGGCGAGCCATGCCGCACCTCGCGCCGAATCATCATTGCTGATCGAAAAAACTGCCGAGTTTAAGTTCGATGGCGCGCGGATTTTCGCCTTCGGCAATGGCGATAACACCCTCGATAATCATTTCGCGATACTGAGATTCGATGCGTGCCTGGCTGCGCAACTTACTCGCCACCGGCAGGAAAAATAAATTCGCCAACGATACGCCGTAGATCGTCGCAACAAAGGCAACGGCAATGCCGGGGCCGAGTTTGCTCGGGTCGGCCAGATTGCCCATCACATGAATCAAACCCAATACCGCGCCGATAATCCCGATGGTAGGCGAATAGCCGCCCATGCTTTCATAAAATTTCGCCGCATCGACATCGCGCTGCTCGCGCAGATCCGATTCCAACTCCATCACGCCGCGAATCGAATCCGGTTCGCTGCCGTCGACCAGCAATTGCAAACCCTTGCGTGCGAACAGATCGCGTTCGGTATCAGCAATCGTTTCCAGACCG
>DATIED010000175.1:0-3847 GCA_035455965.1 Spongiibacteraceae bacterium | reverse complement strand
CCCCCCCCCCCAGCACGGCGATCCTATGGAAACTTAAAGATATGGGCGTGCAGTTGGCGGTGGACGATTTCGGCACCGGCTATTCCAGCTTGAGTTATTTGAATAAATTTCCGATCGATGTGCTAAAAATAGATCGATCGTTCGTGCGGGATATCGGTTTTCCTTCGGGCAGTAGCATTATCATCGGCGCGGTCATTGCAATGGGTACCAGCCTCAAGCCACGCGTTATCGCCGAGGGCGTTGAAGATAAAATGCAATTGGCTTTTTTACGGGAAAAAAATTGCGAGGAGGGGCAGGGCTATTTTTTTAGTCGACCGGTCGCCACCGAGCAATATGCCGCGCTGCTTGCAACCGGCATACCCTGATCCTTATTTGCCGATTTGGCTTAGCAACTCGACAGCGGCGCGCGGATTTATATCCAGATATATTTCGGGATTGTTTAGCAAAGATAGCAACGCGTATATTTATTAAATAGGTGGCGTGAAAGGGAAGTGGTGTCCCAGAGAGGAGTCGAACCTCCGACCTGCCCCTTAGGAGGGGGCCGCTCTATCCAACTGAGCTACTGGGACGTCGTTGAATGGTGTTAGGAAATCTCGGTCCTGCTTTTTATGGAGCGCTCTCGACATTTCGGCTCGGCGACAGCCGAGTGCACTACTCGCAACGCGACCAGCGGGTACTGGCTGGCGATGGAGCGGCGCTATTGTAGCGAGAGGTGTCGCGCGCTCCAATCTGAATTATTGCCTCATCGATCGATCAGCGGCTTGCTGTATTGGTAATCGATGTCCCACGGAAAGTGAATCCAGGTATCCTGCGGAAATTCGCGCTGCCAATAGTCGGCCAGCGTCATGCCCTGCGGTTTCGCGTAGACAGCGGCAAAGGTTGCCTTGGGTAATAACTCTCTTGCGAGCCGGGCGGTGCTGCCGGTGTCGACTAAATCGTCCACCAGCAAAAAACCTTCGCCGTCGCCGGGGACATTTTTAAGCAGCTGCATATTGCCCTGCTCGATATGGTCGTAGCTGGCGATGCACAATGTATCGATCAGGCGCACATTCAGTTCGCGGCCGAGAATCGCTGCCGGCACAAGACCGCCGCGGGCGATACCGATAATTCCACGCCACGGTTTATCGAGCAGGCGCCCCGCCAGATTGCGGGTATCGCGATGCAGCTCTTCCCAGCTCAAATAATAAAGGGTGGATTGAATAGCTTTCATATCGAGTTGTGGCTCCATGCATGACAGGGAGCAATGTTCCGGCGATTGCCCGACCGGCGCAATAGCAGCGCACAGCGATTAACATTTAGAGGTTCAGGCGCTGGTAATGGTGCGGCCCGCATTCGAGCGTTGCGCCATACCCTGGGCGTTATAGGTCGCTTTTTGACCGTGCTGTCCGCGCAGAGCATCGAGGACGTTTTCGACCACGACTTGCGTGCGGCGACAGATTTGCTCATTGATTTGGTTGGCGGTTTGGCAATCGCGCCACAGCGCCGCGGCATTATCCCAAAGTTCTGCGACTTCAGATGCTGTCTTTTGCGCAGCATTTAGCGCGCTGGTTTCATCGGTAAAGCCGCGCTGTTGCAGCCAGGTGCGGCGGGCGAGGGTATTTTGTTCGAGCTGGATAATCAGTGTGCGCTTTTCGCTCAGTAACTCTTCAAAGCGTTGATACTTGCGGGCCTCAAGTGCTTGTCGCTCTTCGCGCAGCGCATCGAGTAACTGCTGGCTGAACTCGATGTCGCACTGTAGAAAGCGACCGAATTCGGTCCAATCGACTACCGGGGAGCTTGGGTTCATGTTGCGATCTCGCTGGGATTCCACTTATCACTAATGCGCCGCCAGGCGCATACCACGTACTGTCTTGCCTTTCTGTCGCTACTGACTATTTCCCGTTAAACAACGATCAGTTGAACAACTCATCGAAGCCCAGCAGTTTATCGGCTACCACCAGATCGTCGACGCTGTATTGGCCGCTGGCCAAGGCGGCTTTAATCTCGGCGACCTTTTTCTCATTCACGTCGGGCAGCTTTTGAATTTTTTCCTCCAATGCCTTCAACGCCTGCGCGCTGCTGCTGAGGCTGACACTTTCCGCTGCTGCCTTGGCTGTACCGGTGGGGACCGGCGCCGGTGTGGCTGGAGTGGATTGTGTCGTACCATCCTTGCCAGTGCCGCGCAAAGTGGTCTGATCCGTGGTTGGCGGTGTTCCCAACCCTTTGATGTTGTTTGTCATTTTAAAAATATCCTGTCGGTGTTGCTGGCGGTGTGATGGAATCCCATAGTGGCTATCGGCGGCTTTGGCAATATCTTTAATGCCAGATCCACCTGGCCCGGGTTTCATCGACACTACATCGGCACCTCAGCCTGGCCCGAAGCAACTATTTTAGCTTGCACGATCCGATTGGATGACAGGTTTTTAAAACGAATCTGCTCGCCCAGGCGGCCATCGGTGAGCGCAATCCCCGACACTTTTACGCCGACCACGTTCGAGGCCGCGCTGATGACTACCGCTTCGCCGCGTCGCACCAGCATCGGCGGCACTAATTGTTGGCCCAGTACCGGGCTGCCGCTGGCGATGCCGCGCTTCACATCTTTGCCGATGACCTCGTCCAGGTCGCTGATATATTGGCCGGCGATCTGCGAAATATTGGCCTCGCTTAGCCGAACATCATCGGCGGCAATTGTGGCGCCCTGAGTCAATGGCTTGACGGCGACGACAACGGGGCGATAAATCTTCAACTCAATCGGCACATAGAGCGACCAATTGCCGCCTTCAACGCAGCTGACTTGTAAGTTTAAATACGTGGTGGTTTGTGGCGACTCGCGCGCTTCCACCTTCAATGGGGCAGGGCAAGCCGGTACGGTCTGGCGGCTATCGAGCGTGCCAACGCTATACTCCACGCGGGTTTTGCCGCCGAAATGCTTCTTCAGTTTATCGACATGGCCGCTCATAAATCGATCGACCGCCTCGCGTAGCTGCGGATTCTCCAGCGCCTGTACCGGAGCGGTCGCCGACAGTGCTAATAAAATGCCGCACATGCGTAAAAGTTACGATACATCATGATCTTGGCCTATGCTCTAGGGGTACGCGCGGAATACTGGCGATAGCGCATCGATAACATGTGTCGAATCCCCAAAAATCTTGACGCTATGAGTGGTTCAAAACCGACTTAGTAATATCCAGAGCAATATCCATGCCGGCCAGCGAAGCATACCGCGCGAGCTTTAACGATGGATTTGCAACTACCGTAAGCAGGAGGGCGTTATGGCCGGGGTGTTAGATACCGTCAACAAGCGGACCCAACTGGTCGGACAAAACCGGCTCGAACTGCTGTTGTTTAAACTCGACGGCAAGCAAATGTATGGCATCAATGTTTTCAAGGTGCGCGAAGTACTGCCGTGCCCGGCGCTGACCTCCGTACCCAGAAGCAAACCGGTGGTACGTGGTATCGCGCATATTCGTGGCGGTACGATCTCGGTGATGGATCTCGGATTGGCAATCGGCAAGGCGCCGCTCGCCGATATCGCCCAGAGCTTTGTGATCATCACCGAATACAATACGGCAACCCAGGGCTTTCTGGTGCGCTCGGTGGAGCGCATCGTCAATATGAATTGGGAAGCTATTCATCCGCCGCCCAAAGGCGCCGGGCGCGATAACTATTTGACTGCAGTGACCGAGGTTGACGGCAAGCTGGTCGAAATTATCGACGTCGAAAAGGTTCTGGCGGAAATTTCGCCGCCGGTGGAAGAGATCTCTGCCGGCGTGATCGACGAGGCCGTAACGCGAGCGGCGATCTCGAAACATGTGCTGATCGTCGACGACTCGGCCATTGCGCGCAAACAGATCAAGCGCTGCGTGGA
>DATIED010000174.1:0-9605 GCA_035455965.1 Spongiibacteraceae bacterium | reverse complement strand
AGTCGTGCAGTTTAAAGCCTCACGTAAAGGACGTCGGTTGCGCCTGTCGAGTCGTCAGCGAACCGCCTGACTGGCCGGTCAGCAACGTCGCGAGCTGCAGACCTAAGCACTGCGTTTACTGCGGTCGTTTAGCGCCGTGTTATACCCGCCAATCATCACTCTGCATCTACATTAAATATCAGCAATGCTATTGAAGAGCCGCCATGCGGGCTGGTTATCGGTGGTACTATTTTTGGCCAGCGCTCGGTTTTAACGAGCAACTGGTTTTAACGGGCAGCTTGGTGTTAACGGGCATTTTGGGGTTGCCGAACAATTCTTTGTTTCCGTATATTTTTGCGGCGCGATTTTCAGGCAATCTATTCCAGCATTTTTCGATACTTCAATTTCCAGACTGGGAGATTATAACAATGGGCACCATTGCAATCGTCGGCGTCGGGCCGTTGTTGGGTATGGGTATCGCCAGAGTATTCGGCCGTCAGGGTTTTAAGGTCGCGCTGGTCGCGCGCCGCGCCGAAGCTTTAAATGCATACGTGCAAGAGTTGCAGCAACTCGGCATCGAGGCCGCCGGCTTTCCCGCCGACGTCACCGATCCGCAGCAGATCGCCGCTGCGTTTACCGCTATCAAGCAGCGCTTCGGGTTTATCGATGTGTTGGAGTTCAGTCCGACGCAATGGAACAAGGGCGGCTATGAAGCGACGACCGCACTGGCGACCACGGTCGACAGCGCTGGGCACGATTTCCAATTGCTGGTGCAGGGTGCTATTGCCAGCGCGCGCCAGGTGATTCCGGAAATGCTGGAGCGCGAGCAGGGCGCGCTGTTTTTTTCCACCGGTTATTCGGCGATCAAACCGATTTCGTATATCACATCGCTATGCATCGCCAACTCGGGGCTGCGCAGTTACGCGTATTGTCTGCACGAAGAGCTGGCGCCAAAGAATATTTATGTTGGCACCGTTTCGATCGCAGCCTTTATTCAGGCGGGCACCGACGGCGATCCCGATACCATCGCGGAGCTGTACTGGGATATGTACCAGAAGCGCGATCGCGTCGAAGATGTATTCGGCAGCTATTAATCACTGTTAATCAATGCAGCCATTTTGAGATAAATACTGGAGATAATCATGTCTAACGATTCGCAATCGGCACCGCTGACACGCGCCGCCATCGAGCAGGGCGTGCACGCTTTTTTAGCGACCTATCCCGCCAAAAGCATGGACGATGTGACGCGGCGGCTGGCGTTATTTATCGACAACGCCGTGTTCGAGGATCCGGTGGGCGGCGTGCCGATTCGCGGCAAAGCGGAACTGACCGAGTTTTTCAAAGGCGCGCTCAGCGTCGGCATCATCATCAATATGCGCTCGGAAAAAATCATTGTCTGCGGCAGCGAGGCGATCTCATTCACGCAGGCCAGTTGGGGGCCCGAAGGCGCGCCGCCGATGCGCTACCAAATCGTTCACAACTTCATTTTTGACGCCAGTGGAAAAATTGCTCACTTACGTATTTTCTTTGACGAGGGTTGCGCGCTGTAATTTTTTTGCCGCTCTCTCTTTGTCACAGCGGCGCCCGCCACCGGACGCCGCTCGCCTCGCATTATCTTCATCGTCCATCGTCCATCGTCCATCGTTCATTGTTCGCTGTTGGTATCCGCTGAAATATTCGCGCCTGACAATTAAATCGTCTTAAGGGCTGCCCGGCATTGCTGTTGTGCGCGGGAAATCCGCCGATCGATCGGTCGGCAGCGCGTTAAATATTTTCTGTGCTATGTTTCCTAGGGTCGTATCGCCGTTTCAGTGCCGGCTTGCTGTTCGAGCCGTGCGCTTACAGGCAGCGCCCTAATGCCTGCGCCAAGTGAGTGGCTGCAGATCATTGCATACCGCGCTTTCAATCCGGCTTAGACGAGGAGTTGTCGATGTTCAAGAATCTCAATATTGGTGTTCGGTTGGGGTTGGGGTTTGCCTTCGTACTCTTGTTGTTGGCCATTATTACCGCGCTGGCCTATGTGCGCATCGGCACGGTCCGCGACGAAGTCGAAAATCTGGTACACGACAAATTTCCGAAAACCGTCGCCGCGAACAATATTATTAACGACACCAATGTGATATCGCGTGCGCTTAGCAACTCCCTGCTGGTGAAGGGCGATGAGGTGCAGGAAGAGCTCAGCGAGGTGCAGACCGCGAGCAAGGGCATCGACGAGAACTTTACCGAATTGAGCAATACGATTAACTCCGAGCAGGGCAAAAAATTGCTCGCTGGCGCCGTTGCGCAGCGCAAGATTTTTACCGAGGATCAAAATAAATTTCTGCAATTGCAGCACGCCGGCAAACGCGAAGAGGCCATCGAGTTGATGGCTTCGCAATTGCGTAAAACACAGGTGGATTACATCGACGCCGTCGAGGCGCTCACCGATTATCAGTCCGAGTTGATGGACAGCGACGGTCAAAACGCGGAGGTAATCGCCCGGCAAACGCGCGAACTGATATTAGCTATTGGTTTTGCCGCGGTACTGGCGGCGGCCACTTTTGCGTTGTGGGTGACGCGCAGCATTACCGTACCGCTCAACGAAGTGATGAATGTGGCCAACGAGTTGGCGGAGGGCAACCTGACCATGCAGATCGACGTCGCCTCCAGCGACGAAACCGGCCGCCTGAAGTTAGCGATGCGCAATATGGTGGGCAAGCTGTCGCAGGTTATCGGCGAGGTCAGCTCGGCGTCGGATGCGTTGAACAGCGCCGCCAGCCAGGTATCCGCGACCGCGCAATCGCTGTCGCAAGCTTCGTCGGAACAGGCCGCTTCGGTCGAAGAGACCAGTGCCTCGATCGAACAAATGAGCGCATCGATCAATCAGAATACCGAGAATGCAAAAATCACCGACGATATGGCGACTACCTCGTCCAGGGAAGCGAGCGAGGGTAACGCCGCCGTCAAGGAAACGGTGGCAGCGATGAAGCAGATTGCCGCGCGCATCGGCATCATCGACGACATCGCCTATCAAACGAATTTATTGGCGTTGAACGCCGCCATCGAAGCGGCGCGCGCCGGCGAGCAGGGTAAGGGCTTTGCGGTGGTAGCGGCGGAGGTTCGTAAGCTCGCCGAGCGCAGTCAGGTCGCCGCGCAGGAAATCAGCCGCTTGGCGGGATCGAGCGTCGGCATGGCGGAAAAGGCCGGCCAGTTGCTCGACGAAATCGAACCATCGATCAAAAAGACTTCCGATCTGGTGCAGGAAATCGCCGCGGCGAGCGAGGAGCAGAGCACCGGTGTCAGTCAGATCAACGGCGCGATGAATCAGCTCAGTCAGGCGACGCAACAGAATGCGGCGTCCTCCGAAGAGTTGGCCGCTACCGCCGAAGAGATGGGCAGTCAAGCGAGCCAATTACTCGATTTGATGTCGTTCTTTAAGGTCGATAAGGCGGCGTAAGGAAGCCGAGCGGACGCGTATGGCATGGGTCGGTTTATAGATTGTGGCGCGGCGCTGTTGCGGTGGAGGCGGTAAATTTTACTGCGCGATTTACCCAATTGTTATCGAAAATGTAGGGTGCTGCGTTGATAGTGAGGAATACTGTTCAGTGGCATGCTTTCTGCAATTTTTGCTCGACGGAGCGATCAGTCATACGAAGGGAAATGAGCATTATCGGCAAACCAGGGCATTTAACAGGTTAAATATCATGGAACACCGACATAGCAATCGAGCCGAGCGCGGCTATTTTGTGTTGATTATTCATGAGGGCGAGGCGGTCGCGATTGGTAAAACCAAAAATATAGGAAAATACGGCGCTTTTGTCCGCACCGACTATTCCGCCCGATTACGTCAACCGCTGGATATTCAATTCGCTCCCAAAGGCCAAATTCTTTCTCCGCGTTACCGGGTGAAGACTGAAGTGGTGCGCCAGGCTATCGATGGCTTTGGGGTCGAAATTGTAAACAGCAATAAATAAATGCTGTGCCGTCAAGAAAGATAGAGTTATATCAAACAATGCTTGCTGCATTATACGAAGCGGTGGCTACAGTATTGGTCGCCGCCATTTTGTGCCGCGCCGCGAGCGCTTCGATATCCATCCTGTACCGTTGTTGTACCCGCCCCTTCGCTGCGTCGCAAAGCGCCTCCAGGTCGGCTTTCAGTGCATCCAGTTTTTGTATTGCTTCATCGACTATCGTATCGAATCTATCCATTTAATTTCCGGGATTTATCCTTTGATGCCGTAGTCTTTGGGCAAAAAGATAGCGCTTCGTTAAGATCATAAATAGAACTGATTCTCAATTATATAGCTATTGGTAAATTTTAATAACGGTAGCCAATGTATTTGGCATTGGGCTTAGAAGCTACTTAAAGAGGAGGGCGCATATGCACTAGAGCGTTCAAAAAGTAATTGCACAAAAATACGAATGCAAAGATTATACGTGCTTATTTTCGCGAGGCCGTCCCAATAGAAAAATGCCGGCCCGAGAATTATGCAGTGCTGCGGGTCTTTATTTAACCTCATTAATGAGTTTGGGCCTTGATCGATTTAATGAATAGTGAGCCGCGTAATAACGCGATATCGGATGTGGCGGACGATGAGGCTTGTGCGCTCCAGTTTCCCGTCGTGGCAATTGGTGCTTCCGCTGGCGGAGTCGAGGCATTGCGTAGTTTTTTTTCAGCGATGCCGGCCGACGCCGGCGCAGGCTTCGTAATTATCTCCCATCTCTATCCGGGCCGGGCTTCGCATCTGGCGGAAATTCTGGGTGCCAGCACGGCGCTGACCATCGCGCAGGCCGAGGATAATGAACAGGTTCGGCCAAATCGAATTTACGTTATCCCGCCGGACGTCTATTTAAGCATCGATAACGGCCATCTGCGTTACGAACAATTTTCGCAACGCCCCAATGTGCCGAAGCCAATCGATTATTTCCTGAAGAGTTTGGCCGCCGACTGTGGACCGTTATCGATCGCAGTCATTCTCACCGGCGGCGATGCGGATGGATCGCAGGGATTGAAGGAGATTAAAGCGCTGGGCGGTTTAGTGATCGCCCAGAACCCGGATACCGCGATGCATCCGAGCATGCCGGAAAATGCCATTGCGACCGGTCTCGTCGATCTCGTGTTACCGGTCGAGGCAATGCCGGCTGCATTGCATAGTTATATTGCGCATTTGCAGAAGGTCGATGAAAGCGCAACGGTCGGCGCTGCTACCGATCAGCTCGATGCCATTCTTAAATTGATTCAAACGCGCGTTGGACACGATTTTCATTATTACAAAAAGGGTATGTTGCTGCGCCGTATCGGGCGCCGTATCGGTCTTAGCGGCAGCGAATCGTTAGCGGCGTATGCGGAGCTGTTGAGCGGCAAGCCCGAGGAGCTGGAGGCGCTGAGTGCGGATTTATTGATTGGTGTCACCGAGTTTTTCAGAGAGCCGGAAAGTTGGGCTGCGTTTCAGCAAACGGTCGTTCCCCACCTGTTAGATTCCGAGCAGGCGGATTCGGGGTTGCGAATCTGGGTACCGGCCTGTTCCACCGGGGAAGAGGCGTACACCATCGCAATGTTGCTCCTGGAACATTTCGATCGCGATGAGTTAAGCGGCAAAGTCACTATTTTTGCGACCGACATCGATCGCCACGCGCTGGCTGTCGGCCGCAGCGGTATGTACCCCGAAGCGATCGCGCAAACGGTTTCAGCCGAGCGCCTAAGTAGATTTTTCACGCGCAAAGGCAATCAATTCCAGGTGAATAAAGCGCTGCGCGACATGGTATTGTTCGCACCGCAAAATCTGGTACTGGATCCACCGTTTTCGCGGCTCGATGTCATTAGTTGCCACAATTTATTGATTTATTTCGAACCGGAACTGCAGCAAAAAGCCATCAAGCTGTTTCATTTTTCGCTGCGCCCGGGCGGTCATCTGTTGTTGGGGAAATCGGAGGGAGTGGGGCAGCAACAGGCACTGTTCGAAGTGGTTTCCAAGAAATTCCGTATTTTCAAAAGCCTGTCTCACAAGGTGCGCACGCAGGTACATGCGCCGCTGCTGCGCGATGCGTTTCAACCCAACGCGCGCAACGGCAGGACTAATCCCAGCTACGGCGAGCTGATCCGCGAACAATTGCTGACGCGTTATGCGCCGGCGGCGGTATTGATCAATCGCGATTATCAAACGCTCTACTTCTTCGGCCCGACCGAGATTTATCTGGCGCAGCGCTCCGGCGAACTGGCAGTAGATTTATTGGCCATGGCGAGCGCGCCGCTGCGAATCAAATTGCGCAGTGCTTTGCATCGAGCGGTGGAAGAGGATCAACCCGCCCATACGCGGGCCGAAATCGCGCAGGGCGAGCAGAAAGTCCATATCGAAATCACCGTGACCCCGCTCGTTGAGCCACCATCGGCGGTGGGCTTATTGCTGGTGACATTCGAGCCGGGTGAAATGCAGCGGCCGGAGCTTAATATTCAACACAACGATTTCGATGAGTCGATGGCGGTGCGGCAACTGGAGTATGAGTTACAATCGACGCAGCGCGAATTGCAGGCGGCCATCGAAGAGCTGGAGGCCGGCAATGAAGAGTTGAGAGTCGTCAACGAAGAAGCGATGTCGATGAACGAGGAGTTGCAATCCTCGAACGAGGAATTGGAAACCTCGAAGGAAGAAATGCAATCGCTGAACGAAGAGCTGCTGAGCGTCAACAGCGAGTTGGAATCCAAGCTCCAGCAAATCGAACGGATCAACGGCGATTTGAATAATTTGCTGGCGAGTACGCATATTCCCACCTTGTTTCTCGATCGCGATTTTTGCGTCAAGCGCTATACGCCCGCACTCACGAGTTTGATCAATCTCATTCCGACCGATGTCGGCCGGCCGATTATCGACATTGCCTCGGATATAATTAATCGCGATCTGATCGATAGCGCGAAGGAAGTCTTGGAGAATTTAGCGCCGTTTGAAAGCGAACATCGTTTCGGAGCCTCGTCCTACTATCTGCGTCGGATACAGCCGTACCGTTCCGAGCACGATAGAATCGACGGCGTTGTCATTACCTTTACCGATATTACGAATCTTAAGCGCGGCGCCGAACAGGAACGGCGCTTGGCCACGCTGTTAAAAGATTCGAATGATGCGATCATCGTACACGATCTCATCGGCCGTATTTTAAGTTGGAATCGGGGCGCCCGGCATCTCTACGGATACTCGGAAGAGGAAGCGTTTAAACTCACTGTAGCGGATTTGATTCCCGAAGGCGCTCGTGGATGGTACGACAATCTTATCAATGCGGCGCGCAACGACAGCACTCATATTATCGCTGGCGACACTAAACGGCTCGGTAAGGACGGCAGGCTGATCGATGTTCAAATCACCGTATCGGTGCTGCAGGACGATGATGGCCTGATTATCGCCAGCACCGAGCGCGATATCAGCGAGCGCCTGGCCGCCGAACGCGAGCTGAGTAGTCGCGCGGCGCGCCTGGCCGATGAGGATCGGCGCAAAAATGAATTTCTGGCGATGCTGGCCCACGAGTTGCGCAACCCGTTGGCGCCTATTCGCAATGCCGTCGAAATATTGAAATTATGCGAGGTAGGCGAGGAAGCGCGTAAACCGGCGATAGAGGCGCGCGAAATCATCGATAGGCAGCTGCGGCAACTCGGTCATTTAGTCGACGATTTGCTCGATGTTGCGCGCATTACGCAGGGTAGAGTCCAGCTTTATCCCGAACGATTGCGTCTGCAACCGTTAATCCAGCAAGCGCTGGAAGCAAATCAGTCGTTGCTCGAAGCGCGTCGGCATCGCGTCATTGTCGATATGCCGGAGGAGTTGGTATGGCTCGAGGGCGACAGTACGCGGCTCACCCAGGTAGTGAGTAATCTTATTGAAAATGCCGCCAAATATACCGATGACGAAGGTTCCATAAATATTCGGGCCGAAGTCCAGTCCGGTAATCTGAGATTGTCGATACGCGACAATGGTGTCGGTATCTCGCCGGAACTGTTGCCGCAGGTTTTCGATTTGTTTACGCAGGGCGATAGCACGCTCGATCGTGCCAATGGTGGGCTGGGGATCGGTTTGCGGCTGGTGCAACAATTAGTCGCTCTACATAATGGCACGATCGTCGCGCGCAGCGACGGGCTTGGGAAGGGTAGCGAGTTCATCATTAGTTTGCCGTTGGGCCCGCAGCGGCGCACCTGGCGCGCGGAGCAGCAGACCGACGAGTCGACAAAACAGATGAGGTCGCTGCGCATTCTGGTGGTGGACGACAACGTCGATACGGCGAGCAGCATGTTGCAGTGGCTGGAGCTGAATGGCCATTCGGTGCAGACCGCGGCCAATGGTGAAATCGCGCTGGCGTTGGCGAAGACATTTGTGCCCGAAGTCGTTTTTCTGGATATCGGCTTGCCTGGCATGAATGGTTACGAACTGGCTGCGCATTTGCGGCAGATACCTGAGGTCAGCAATGCATTGTTGGTGGCGCTGAGCGGTTATAGCGACAAAGAAAGTCGGTGGCGCTCCACGGAGGCCGGCATGGACTGCCATTTAGCCAAACCCGTCGATCCCGATGTAATTGCACAGTTGATCAGATTACGGGCGGGCTCCTGACGCCATCGATAGCCGCTTACGTCGACCGTACAGCGGGCGATTCCGCGCAAAGCAACAAACTTCTGCAGTCTACTTTGCCGGTATGTCTGTCGTTAGGCGCGCTGGTATGCCGCTTAAAATCGCCGCACTGCGAGACAGCTCGATCGAAAGCCGCTATCAGGATCGATCTCAATGGACATTCCAGGATCGATCTCAATGGATATTCGGTTGGTAGGTTATGACGGGTATGCGCGATTTTTGCTGGAAGCACGGAGTATGAAGTGCGAGCTTGTTTATCAGTCCGGCTGCGTTAAGCCCAGGCGTTCGTGCCACTGCGCAATGGATTCCTCGGGAAATTCGTCGAATAATTTATCGCCGCGTCGTTTGTCGATTTCAACCCATTCCGCTTTAGAATCGAGCAGTAAATGCGTATGTTCGGGCGGGACTGGCAGCGGCGTATCGATCGCCGATGCGAAGGGATGGATGAGGTCCGGCCACTCAGCGCTGTAAAGCCACAGTGCGCTGCCGCATAGCCGGCAGAAATGGCGTTCGGCCTTGCTTCGATGCGTGCGCCGGTCGGCGCCATTTTTTAACTTCGCATGATAGATCGTTATCTGCTTGCGGCCACGTATTCGCATACTGTGTGCATCGCCGGCTAAGTTGATCGAGTAGCCGCCACCGCCCTGCGTCTTTCGACAGATCGAACAATAGCAGCGTTGATAGGGATAGGGATGGGCGCTATTTAAACTGAAGGTCACGGCCCCACAGTGGCATGATCCATTTAATTTCATCTATTTCCACCCAACAGTATTTTGGTGAATAGAATTATCGATCGAATAATTACAACGGTGCGCTCCGTGCCGGACGACTCATTCGATGTCGGATAACGCCATTGTCTGTTAATGCATCGCACGTATCGATATCCTGTAACACCGCCGGCTCATCGAATTGCACCGATCGGACAGCCTCGCTGCATTCCATTAATAATTCGCGGGCACCGCGATCGCCGGTTAATTGCAGCATTCGTGAAAAATAGCGCGACGGCCACAATACCGGGTTGCCGCGCCGATGATTAAAGCA
>DATIED010000173.1:0-3039 GCA_035455965.1 Spongiibacteraceae bacterium | reverse complement strand
GGCCGAGATATGGCCGCCAATCGACGTAGAGCGCCGTGTTCGGCTGCTTCACCAGACTTTTCACCACGTGCTCGCCGCTCTCCAGCAACTGGCGATATTCGGCGACCAGTTGCTCGTCCTGCGCCTGCGTGATGACCTCGGCTGCGATCAGTTTTTTTGCATACAAATCGCGCGTCGTGGTTTGGTTCTTGATGGCCTCATACATCACCGGCTGCGTCGCCGAAGGCTCGTCGGCTTCGTTGTGGCCGCGGCGCCGGTAGCAAATTAAATCGATGACCACGTCTTTCTTAAACTCGTGGCGAAAATCGACCGCGAGCTGCGTGACAAACAATACCGCTTCGGGATCGTCGCCGTTAACGTGAAAGATCGGTGCCTGCACCATTTTTGCGACATCGGTGCAGTACTCGGTGGAGCGGGCATCGCGCGGATCGCTAGTGGTGAAACCCACCTGGTTGTTGATTACGATATGGATGGTGCCGCCGGTTTTGTACGCGCGGGTTTGCGACATCTGGAATGTCTCCATCACCACGCCTTGCCCCGCGAACGCCGCATCGCCGTGCATAACGATCGGCACTACCTTATCGCCGGTCGTGTCAAAGCGACGGTCCTGGCGCGCGCGCACCGAGCCTTCCACCACCGGCGAAACGATCTCCAAATGCGACGGGTTAAACGCCAGTGCCAAATGCACCTCGCCCCCCGCCGTCATCACATTCGACGAAAAGCCCTGGTGGTATTTAACATCGGCAGAGCCGATGTAGGTCGCTTTGCCTTCGAATTCGTCGAATAATTCCGAGGGGCTTTTACCAAGAATATTAACCAGCACATTGAGGCGGCCGCGGTGCGCCATGCCGATAACGATTTCTTTGGTGCTGTAAGAGCCGCAGCGCTGGATCATGCTATCCAGCATCGGAATCAAACTTTCGCCGCCCTCGAGACCGAAGCGCTTGGTGCCCGGATATTTGGAGGCCAGCGATTTTTCCAAACCCTCGGCGGCAGTTAAGCGCTCCAGCAAATGCAGCCGCGCCTGGCGCCCGAAGTCCGGTTTGGAGCGTACGCTCTCCATGCGCTGTTCGATCCAGCGGCGCTCCTCGGTGGCGAGAATATGGCGGAACTCGGCGCCGACCGTGGTGCAGTAGGTCTGCTCCAGCACTTCGATAATTTCGCGCAAAGTGGCGCGCTCTTTACCAAAATAGGGACGGCCGGTCTGAAATTCGGTGTCCAGATCGGCGGCGCTGAGCTGATGATAATCGAGGTCTAAATCGGGTACCGGCTCGCGGCGCCATAAACCGAGCGGATCGAGCTGAGCTTTTTGGTGACCGCGCTGGCGATAGGCGCTCATCAACTGCAACACGCGCACCTGCTTGCGCTCGCTCTCGGTGACATTGGGGTCGCCGGTGTTGGCCGCGGTGCGCATGCGCACCTTGCCGAGGCGCACGAATTGATCGCGTATAGCCGAGTGAGGAATATCCTGAGAGAGGTTGCCGTTTACGCGCGGCAACTTGGCGAAATATTCGCGCCATTGCTCGGGGACCGCGTTGGGGTCCACCAAATAGGTGTCATAGAGCTGTTCGACATAGGTGGCATTGCCGCCCGACAATTGCGAGCTGCGCCATAGCTGCTCCATGCTTTCTTCGTGAAAAGTTTCTTCGGGTAATGCGCCTTCTTGCATCGTTTACCACCTGATAGAGGGACGTCGCCCGCACCACAATCCCGCACCGGATAACGGATATATCGAGCGCCGCGACCATGCCGACGACTCCGACAAATCCTAATGCACGGCCGGCATGCACTACCGGCCCGACTGGATTGTGCGAGGTAACACGGGGATTGCCCGTATGAATCCGCAGTTGGGTATAACTAGAATGCTGCGCGAACTCTGTTAGTAGAGTCTGCGTTTCCGCGTAAGTGTAGAACTGTTCGGCCACTTACGCAGTAACGATTGTGCAGCGCGTACATTTTAATTGCCGCGCTGACAACCGTTACCTACGACCTGCTTGGCGCGTATAAGTTAGCTGGCGCGCTGCAATAACATATTACGGATATGACCGATCGCCCGCGTCGGATTCAGCCCCTTCGGGCATACGTTGACGCAGTTCTGAATACCGTGACAACGAAATACGCTGAACGGATCGTCCAGGTCGGCGAGGCGCTCTTCGGTGGCCGTATCGCGGCTATCGACCAGGAAGCGATAGGCCTGCAGCAAACCGCTTGGACCGATGAAGCGATCGGGATTCCACCAGAACGAAGGGCACGCGGTCGAACAGCAAGCGCACAAAATACATTCGTACAAACCGTCCAGCTTGGCGCGATCCTCCGGCGATTGCAGCCGCTCGATGGCCGGTGCCGGCGTATTGTTGATCAAATACGGGCGAATTTTTTCGTACTGCTGATAGAACAGACCCATATCCACAATCAGATCGCGGATCACCGGCAGGCCCGGCAGCGGACGCAGCACCAATTTATTGCCGCCCTTCAGCGCCTCCGACAACGGCGTGATACAGGCCAGGCCGTTTTTACCATTGATATTAATGCCATCGGAGCCGCACACGCCTTCGCGGCACGAGCGTCGAAAGGTCAGCGAAGGATCGGTGCCCTTCAGCAACTCCAACACGTCCAGCACCATCAAATCTTTACCACCGGTGTCGATCTGCATGTCGCGCATCTGCGGCTCGGCATCGACGTCCGGGTTGTAGCGATACAAACTTACCTGCAACATAAACTCTCTCCTCCACTAGCCTTGGGGCACGTATTAATAAGTACGCGCTTTGGGCTGGAACGCTTCGACCGTTTTCGGCGTGAAATTCACTGCGCGTTTGGCAACACGTTTTTCGCCGGGGAAATAAATAGAGTGGCACAGCCAGTTTTGATCGTCGCGCTCGGGGAAATCCTCGCGCGCATGCGCACCGCGGCTTTCCTTGCGCTCCTCCGCAGCAATTGCTGTGGCTTCGGCCACTTCGAGCAGGTTCGCCAACTCCAGCGCTTCGATGCGCGCGGTGTTGAATACGTTGCTCTTGTCTTCGAGGTGGACATTGTCGATAC
>DATIED010000172.1:0-2980 GCA_035455965.1 Spongiibacteraceae bacterium | reverse complement strand
ATAATCATTTGCACGTTTTCATCTCACAACTCGCCGTTGAAAGGCGCTTAAATATTGCATTGCCGATTTGTACAAAGATTCCTATAGAACCGCTAACGCTCAATAGCGACGCGGCACACCCTCGGGCTGAATCTTGAAGCGCTTGTACTCCCATTGATACTGCTGCGGACACTCGCGCACCAGTTCTTCCACGCCGCGATTCAGCGCTGCCAGCGACACGTCGGCAGCGGGCGAATATATCTCGGCGGGAGCGGCGCGGAACACGATCCGAAA
The DNA here is from genome assembly GCA_035455965.1 of Spongiibacteraceae bacterium. Lineage (GTDB taxonomy): Bacteria > Pseudomonadota > Gammaproteobacteria > Pseudomonadales > CAMLJR01 > CAMLJR01. The sequence goes on along the minus strand of DATIED010000172.1, from coordinate 2,707 downwards.
ACCATTGCCGTGCTCGACTCGAAACGCACAGCCGAACACGGCTTTGGCGGCGGTTTTTTGCAACAGATTGCCGGGCAGTGTCATCGTCAATGCCTGCTGGCCAAAAAACGGCGCGAATTCGGCGCCGGCCTGCTTCGGTACTTGATCCGGCAACATGCCGGCCAGGCCGCCCTGCTTCAAAACCTTCAGCACCGTGCGCACGCCGGCCGCATTGGCCGGCGCCACCTGCGCGCCGCTGCGCATGCGGGCGATACGCACTACGGCATCGATCGCCTCATCTTTGGCCGGCAGGTACATGGTAGTCAACGCGTGATGGCGACCCAGATAAGAGCCGAGCATTTCCCAATTGCCGTGATGCGGCGCCAATATGATTACGCCGCGCCCCTCGGCCAGTGCGCCGGTCAGCAATTCCTCGCCCTCGACGGCGACCACGGCGGCATCCACCGCAGCGCGCGAGCCGAACCAGATCTTGGCGATTTCCGCAGCGACGCGGCCAAAGTGAATCAGCGTGGCGCGCTCCAGTTGCGCACGCTCGACAGCGCTTAACTGCGGCAGGCACAGCGCGATATTAGCGGCGGCGATGCGGCGCTCGCGGCTGTCGAAGCGCCACAGACAGTAGCCGATAATGGCACCGAGCCCTTCGAGCGCGGACCACGGCAACAACGCCAGTCCGCGCAACAATGCCAGGACCATCCAGAATTTTAATTTTTTTTGCACTGCGCCGCCGACCTCGGAAGATTCGCGAGGCATTGTAATGCATCCATGGTTAACCGCAGTCGAGCGGTCTCTGTATAATTGCGCCTTTTTCCGCATCGCCAAAAAGGTAGACGCAGTGAGCGCAGCCGATATCAGCACATTTCAGGGTTTGATTCTTACCCTCCAGCAATTCTGGGCGGAGCAGGGCTGCGTGCTGCTGCAACCGCTCGATATGGAAGTAGGCGCCGGCACCTTTCATCCCGGCACGTTTCTGCGCGCGATCGGGCCGGAAACCTGGAGCGCCGCCTATGTGCAGCCGAGCCGGCGCCCGGCCGACGGCCGCTATGGCGAAAACCCGAATCGCCTGCAGCACTATTATCAGTTTCAAGTCGTACTGAAACCCTCGCCCGACAATATTCTCGATCTGTATCTCGAATCGTTGAAACAACTCGGCTTCGATCCGCTGGTACACGACATCCGCTTCGTCGAGGACAACTGGGAATCGCCCACCTTAGGAGCGTGGGGTCTCGGCTGGGAGGTCTGGCTGAACGGCATGGAGGTCACGCAGTTCACGTACTTCCAACAGGTTGGCGGCCTCGAATGCTACCCCGTCACCGGCGAAATCACCTACGGTCTCGAGCGTCTCGCCATGTATATCCAGGGCGTCGACAGTGTCTACGATCTGGTGTGGACGCGTGGACCAGAAGGAGTGGTGACCTACGGAGACGTGTTCCATCAGAACGAAGTCGAGATGTCGCGCTACAACTTCGAGGAAGCCAACGTCGCGAAATTATTCGAACTGTTCGATTACTACGAAAGCGAAAGCCAAATCCTGATCGAAAAGAATCTGCCGCTGCCGGCCTACGAAATGGTCATGAAGGCCTCGCATGCTTTCAATATGCTCGACGCGCGCAAAGCGATCTCGGTCACCGAACGCCAGCGCTTTATTTTGCGCGTGCGCGGTTTGTCGCGCGCCGTGGCGCAGGCCTACTTCGATAAGCGCAAACAACTCGGCTTCCCGCTCGCCACGGAAGCGCTGCGCAATGAAGTATTGGCGAGCGTAGCTGCCGCCGAGGCAGAAAAAGAAAACGCAGCCAATAAAAAAGAAGCAGCCATAAGCAAAAAGGGAGCGGCATAAATGTCTCAGCCATTTCTGGTCGAAATCGGCACCGAAGAATTGCCGCCGAAAGCATTAAAAACGCTGTATCAAAGTTTTGCCGCCGGTATCGAAGCCGGCCTGCAGGCGACCGGGCTCAAATTTTCGCCGCTGCATAGTTTCGGTTCGCCGCGCCGGCTCGCCGTCTTGATCGAACAGCTCGACGAGCAGCAGCCCGATCAAATTATCGAAAAGCTCGGCCCGCATGTCGCCAATGCCTTCGATGCCGACGGCAAACCAACCAAGGCCGCGGAAGGTTTTGCGCGCGGCTGCGGTATTGAATTCGCACAGCTTGAGCGCACGCCTTCCGATAAAGGTGAGCGACTGGTATTTCGCAGCCAGCAAATCGGTAAAAGCGCGCATGAACTGCTGCCGCAAATCGTCAATGATACGCTCGACAAGCTGCCGATTCCGAAGCGCATGCGCTGGGGCGCGCGCCGTGCCGAATTCGTACGGCCGGTGCATTGGCTGGTGATGTTGCTCGGCGATCGCGTTATCGATAGCGAAATTCTCGGCGTCAGCGCCGGCCGCGAAACGCGCGGCCACCGCTTTCATTGCAACACCTCGCTGACCATCGACAATCCGCTGGGCTATCAATTGCTGCTGGAAACCCAGGCACATGTGATCGCCGATTTCAGCGAGCGGCGCGGCCGCATCCGCGCGCAGGTCGAGGCGGCGGGTAAAAAGCTCGGCGGCGTTGCGGTTATCGACGAAGACCTGCTCGATGAAGTGACTGGTCTGGTCGAATGGCCGGTGGCACTGGCCGGCAATTTCGAAGCGCGTTTTCTCGCGGTGCCGCAGGAAGCCTTGATCTCGTCGATGAAGGAACATCAAAAATATTTTCACGTGGTCGAT
>DATIED010000171.1:0-5005 GCA_035455965.1 Spongiibacteraceae bacterium | reverse complement strand
AAAAAGCCTCGGCGCCGATCTCGTCATCGATTATCGCAACGAAGATATTCAGCAGGCCGTGCTGCAGTGGGCGCCGGGCGGCGTCGATGTGGTGCTCGATGCGGTGAGCTGCGGCACATTGCCGATGGCGTTCGCCATGCTGCGCAAAGGCGGCGTTCTGGTCAGCGTGCCGACCCTGGTTGGTGACGGCGATATCGCCGGCGATATGCAGCGCGCTGTGGAATTGGGCGTGCGTAAAGTATTTACCGTGATGAGCGATAAGCAGGCGAACGAACAGCTGCAGGAAATAATCGATCTGATCGAGCGCGGTGTCGTGCGCACGCCGGCACTGCAAATTTTTCCGCTGCAGCAGGCCGGCGCCGCGCATGCGCTGTTGGAAGCGGGCGGCGTGCGCGGCAAATTGATTCTGCAGGTCGCCGATCTCTAATAATTGTTACGGCGCTGCATGTTACGTAATGCCGCATAGAGAGCAAAAAACATGATTGGTATTCTCGATCAAATCGAAGTATCTGCGGCGCAATTGGCGGCCGTGCAAAATTTATTGGTCGAACGCTATTTGCCGGGCGCTTTGACGCGCGGCATGACATTGACCCGCAGTTGGGTAGCACCGCCGGTTGCCGTGCCGGGCGCACCGAATACTTTGTGGATATTGTGGGAACTGCCGGATATCGGTGCATGGTGGCGCATGCGGGCACGTGCTGGCGCCGATCCGGCGCTGGTAACCTTTTGGGCGGAGGTCGATCGGCTCTGCGTTAAACGCCAGCGTCATTATCTGATCGATAATGATCTGCAGGGCGACAGTGTATTGCCCGCGCCGCTACCGCTTACTGGCGTCGCGTCTATTGGCTCCGAAGGCGCGCGCGAATCTGCGCAACTGTTTTTGAAAAAAAATGCAGCCTCGTCCGATATTGCCGCGCTTGAGACGGCATTGCGCGCCGCGCCGCAACATATCGAAGGCTTGCGACGGGTATTTTTAGCGCGCAACAGCGAAGGTTCATTCGGCGCCGGCGATTACACCTGGGATGCGGATTTTATCGACGCGGCGGCGCGCGCCAATGCGATGCGGAGCAATTATCAGCAGACTGTATTACAGCCGCTGCTGGTCAAGACCATCGAGCGCGAGTGGCGTATGGGCGCGCAATTAATTGGCGGTGGTTTGCGTGCGCCCGCATTGCAAAACTGTATCAAACGCACCGCGTATTTTCGCTTGCTGCCGAATGCGCCGGCAGCGGTTGCCGCGCAATTGGAAGCTGCGCTGTTGCAAATGCCCGCGTACATGCCCGGTATGACGAATTGGCGGTTGAGCCGTGCGCTCGATAGCGAATGGACTTATATCTGGGAGCAGGAATACGCGCGGCTCGACGACCTGCTCGGCGAGTATATGGTGCATCCGTTTCACTGGGCGTATATCGATCCCTGGTTCGATGCCGAATTCTCGCGGCAGATTATCGCCACGCAACTATCGCATGCATTTTGTCCGGCCACGGACAGTGTATTGGCCTGGGGTATCTAAAAGCGTCGCGCATTTAAACCATCGGCAACAATACGGAGATAATGATTTATGGCAGGTCCTCAACTGTTAAAAGGCAAAGTGGCATTGGTCACTGGCGCCAGTCGCGGCATCGGTCGCGCGATCGCGCAACGGCTGGCCAGCGCCGGCGCTACGGTGGTGCTGAGCGCGCGCAGCGTCGATAGATCGAGCGCGGGCGATGCCAGTCTCGAAGGCACGCTGCAGGAAACCGCGCAATTAATTACCGCTGCCGGTGGTGACGCGATCGTTGTCGCCGCGGATCTGCTGAATGCCGGGCAACGCGCCGATTTAATTGAGCGCGCGGTGGCTGCGGCCGGCGGTTTGGATATTCTCGTCAATAACGCCGGCTATGCCGAGTACGCACCTACGCTCGCCATGGCCGACACTGTATTCGAGCATACGCTCGATCATTATTTGCGGGCGCCATTGGCGTTAATCAAAGCCGCGGTACCGCATATGCGGCAGCGCGGCGCTGGTTGGATTATCAACTTAGGCTCGGTGACGGCGGAACCGATTCGGCCGCCGTTCGACGATTTTTCGATTTACGGCGGCGTTACCGTGTACGCGGCGGTTAAAGCGGCGGCGCATCGCCTGGCGCAGGGTTTGGCGGCGGAGTTGAGCGTGGATAATATCGCGGTCAATATTTTATCGCCGAGCGGCGCTATTCGTACGCCGGGTGCGGCGCGCTATATTCCGGCGGATTATCCCACCGAGCCGATCGAATACATCGCCGAGACGGCGTTGGCATTGTGTTCGGTGCCGCCGGCGCAGCGCACCGGTTTGATCGCTTACAGCATGCAGTTCCCCGCGCAACAGCAATTGCCGATTTATAGTTTGGACGGCCGCGCAATATTGTTTCCCGCCTGATCGACTTTTACTGGCGCGCGCTTTGTTAACCATCAGGGTTAACAAGGCGCGGGCGTTCAACATAAACTTAATTTAACTGGCAAACGGGCACCGGTTGGTGATCTATTGCGGTCGATGAGCGCACGCGTATAAATAATTTATAAAGTCGGGAGTACACCGCATGACGACGCCTAACGATCTTCCTGAATCGCTGCTGGCCTGGGTCGCTAAAACCGCTGGCGGTACTGTCGTAAATGCCGCGCGCAGTCCGGCGCGCCGCGAGGGCTGGCAGATCGATACGCGCCAGCCGGACGGCACCAGCAATCGCTATTTTTTACGCATCGACCGCGATCTGGCGCAGGGCCGCGGCTCGCAGCGCAATCTGCGACGCGAAACTGCGTTGATCCGCACACTGGCCGGTGGCGATATTCCCGCGCAAAAAATTCTCGGCTGGAACGACGAACATTGCGCCGCATTGCAATCGTGGGTGGCGGGGCGCGCCGAATTAAATACGGCGGAGCCCGCGCTGCAGCGCACGGTGATGCTGGAGTTTATGGAGATCGTCGCGCGCTTGCATCGGCTCGATATCGATAAACTCGATCTGCCCGAATTCGTGGTGCCGCGCACGGCGGCCGAGCATTCACTGTTGGAGTTGGCGGCGGTGGAAAACTCGCGGCCGACGCCGGTATCGGCGTGCGCGATCAATCCGCTCGCCGCGTTTGGCAAACGCTGGCTGCACAATCATTTGCCGCAGCACGTACAGGCTACCGTATTGCTGCAGGGTGATACCGGTCCGGCCAATTTTATGTACGACGCAAACGGCGTCACTGCGCTGGTCGATTGGGAGTGGGGTCACTACGGCGATCCGATGGAGGATCTCGGCAATATCTGGCTGCGCGATTATTTCTATCCGAGCAGCGGCGGCGATCTGACGCCGTATTTTCAGCACTATGCGCAGCGCAGCGGTTTCGAACTGGATATTGACCGCATTCATTATTATCGCGTGCACCAATTGGTGCGCTCGGTGATCGGCCTGGTCTATCTGACCAGCCATTTCGATTGGCGTACGCCGATACCGTTGAACCTCGGCTATCGCGCGATTATCGATATAGAAACATGTCGCGCCTTGGCGGAGGCGAACGACCCGCAGCATAAACTGGTCGAGATCGCGGTGCCCGATTTGACGACCGCCGCCGACTCTCTGCATGAAGCGCTGGCACAGCAGATGGAAAATTGGGTGGTGCCGCAGATCGGCGATGTCGCGGCCGCTAATATTTCGCGCGGCCACGCCGCAACGCTGCGCTATTTGCAGCGTTGCGAGCGTTACGCTGCCGATTTCGACGCGCAGGAGTTACAAAGTATCCGCAGTTTGCTCGGTAATAATTTTGCCGATGTGGCGGCTGCGCGCAGCGCCTTGATCGCCGAGATCGAAACGTTAAATGTTGCCGGTGAGGCGCGCGTTCTTGAATATTTGAGCCGCATGGCTGCGAATCAGGCGGCGTTAATGGCACCGCTGATCGAACCCTGGCGCCAATGCCGCTGGGCAAGCATCGCGTCGCGTTCGTAGGGCTGGCGGCGCCTGCGTAAATCGAGTACTTTCCGGCGGCACAATGGGTTGGCCTCGGTAGCGAGGCTGGGTTGGTATTTAGCCGGGCGAGCGAGCGATGGCGGGTTGGAAGTGGTTCGGTAGGCTGCATCGCAAAATTTATTTGGCCACCGGCGGGCGCATTGGCGGCCGGCTTGCGGGTCATGAGATGGCGATCATCGATACGCTTGGCCGCAAATCCGGCCAGTGGCGCTCGACGCCGATCGCCTGTTATCCCTATGCCGAACATGTAGCAGTGGTCGCATCGAACAATGGCAGCGACCGCGAGCCGGCCTGGCTGCTGAATATCCGTGCCAATCCCTCCGTTTACGTGCAGGTCGGTTCACAGCGCTACGCTGCGCTGGCGCAGGAGTTGAGTCTCGCCGAGCGCAATGCCTTTTGGCCGCGCGTCGTCGAGCTGAATCCACCGCAGGCGACGCATCAAAGCCATACCGCAAGATTGTTGCCTATCGTAGTTTTTAAAAAAACAGTCTTTAAAAAAATTACGCCTGATTCATAGCTGAGGCGCACCATTGTATTTAATACGACGACACCCATTAACAGTTTGCCGACTCCAGACGCTGCGGCTCGCCGCCTGGATTTATCACTAATGACCTCCGTCACTAACGACAATTCATCACTAACGCCAGGGAAATAAAACCATGAAAAATATTGCGTTGATCACCGGGGCCAGCAGCGGTATCGGTAGGGAGTTGGCCTGGCTGCACGCCGAGCACGGCAACGATTTAATTATCGTTGCGCGCCGCGCCGCCGAGCTGCATGCGCTGGCAGAGGAAATTACTGCGAAACACGGCACTGCGGTGCGCGTGATCGTCAAGGATCTGGCGGCAGCTTCCGCGCCACAGGAGATATTTGACGAAGTGGCCGCTGACGGTTTACAAGTCGATTACTTAATCAACAATGCCGGTTTTGGCTTGCTGGGCAAATTCGTCGAGCGCGATTTGCAGGCTTCGCTGTCGATGATCAACGTCAATATCATCGCCTTGACGGCGCTGACGCGGCTGTTTCTGCCGGCCATGGTG
>DATIED010000170.1:0-4547 GCA_035455965.1 Spongiibacteraceae bacterium | reverse complement strand
CAGCGGTGCCGATCAGGAAAAAATTAAAGCAATGGGCCGCCACCGAGTGCAGCGCCGGTAACCACAACAAACCCAGCGCGACACCCAGCGCGCCGATGGGGATCAAGCCCGTTTCGATATGGCGTTTCGACCAGCGTCCGGCGAGCACCGAGCCGGCGATAATACCGATGCCGCTCGACGCCAACATGCCCTGTAGCAGAATCGTGTTTTTGATCGCCAGCGTTTCTTTGGCGAATGCCGGAAACGCCGCCAACATCACCTGGCTGACGGCCCAGAATACCGACAGGCCAATAATCGATAAGCGAATCACCGCGCGATCGCGCAGCGGCTGCAAATTTTGCCGCAGCGTGCGCCCCCGTAAATAATCGGCAGCCACGAAGCGCAAATGCTCGTCGCCCCGCTCCAAACTTGGCAGACGGTAAGTCATAAATAATTCGATAATGCTACCAATGACTAACAGCCAACCCAATGGTGCGATAGCGCGCACGATTTCCGCTTCGGTTTTTCCGCCCAACAGCTCGAAGCGCTGTTCGAATAAAATTGAAAATAGAAATGTACCGCCGAGAATCGCCACGATCGTGACCGATTGCACTGCGCCATTGCCGCCGGCCAAGCGCTCCTTGCCGACCAGCGGCTTCAGATAGCCGTATTTTGCCGGCGAATACAATGCCGCCTGTACGCCCAGCAACAAGGTCATGGCAAACGCGCCCCAGAACCAGCCCTGGTAGTAGCAAAGCGTAATCAACAGGGTCAGCCCAACCGCAAACCAGGCGGTAGTGCGCATTACTACATTTTTTGCAAAGCGGTCGGATAAAAAGCCGGCGGGACTGAATAATACGATGAAGGGCAATAAAATTAATGCATTGACGATGGCCGTCAGTACTACCTGCGTATTGCCATCATAAATTTTAAATACTGTGTTCTGAATAACTATTTTATGACCGAGGTCGACAAAGGCATTCAGAAACATCGCCGCCAGATAGGGCAGCATACCGGGCAATTTTCGTAGCGGTATCATGCGCCATCCATCATAGAACAATGGCGGCGATGATAGCGCCGATCAACAGCCATTTGAGCGCGTAGTAAGCCGTTCGATTCCACTTTTTAATGCGCTTGCCCAGCTGACGCACGGCATATAAATACTTGAATATTTTATTGATGCCGCCGGTGCGGTCGCTCTCCGCATTCGGCGCCGCCGCCGCGGATACGACATAGCGCCCGAAAACATGATTAAACCATTGCGCCCAGCGATATTTGAGTGGCCGCTCGATATCGCAGAATAAAATCAATCGATCCTGCTGCGTGGTATTTTCGGCGTAGTGAATATAGGTTTCGTCGAACATCACGCTCTCGCCATCGCGCCAGGCGTAGCGATCGCCGTCGACATCGATATAGCAACCCTCGGCATTCGGCGTCGCCAGACCCAGATGATAACGCAGCGAACCGGCGTAGGGATCGCGATGTCGCACCAGGCGGCTACCCGGCGGCAACTCGGTAAACATTGCCGCTTTTACCTGCGGCAACTGTCGCAACAACGCGACCGTCTTCGGACACAGAGTTTGCGCCGACGGATGGCTATCGTCGTACCACTTCAAATAAAAACGCTTCCAACCACTTTTAAAAAACGAGTTGAAGCCGATATCGTTATATTGATCGGACGCTTTGACATGGCCGATTCGCATCAGCTCCATACCTTCGTCGCGAATCTCCTGCCAATGTTGCGTCAAGATATCCAGGGCGGGAAAACGCTTTACATCGACATACGGCGTAGTAGGCACGCTGGAAAACAGATACATGAAGCTATTGATCGGCGCCATGATGGTGGAATGATCCGATGCCTGCCGCCAAAACTTGTGGCGGATGCGCCCGCGATAATGCACATACATCGCGCTGGCGATAAACAACACGATAAGAATCAGCTTGGTGGTGGAGATCGGCATAAATCAACCTTCGTAAATTTTTTCGACAGCTTTCTCGGTGCGATTATAACGCCACATTGACGCTGGCAGACACAGTATGAATAATGCCGCGTCTCATATTTCAACAATAAACTCTGCTGTGGCGAATAGATCGTATCTGCGATGGAACGCTCGGCTCTAGCTGTGGAAACTATTTGCCATGTTTTACCCGAAACCGCTGCCCTTTGGCTGTGTGATTACTGTTGTCGCCCTGACTTTAACGGCTTGCGGTGGCGGTGGCGGCAGTTCCGGACCGAGCGGTAACGGCGGCGACGGCGGTCTTGCCGCGATCGATCGCAATAACGGCAAAGCACTCGCCCACGCAGCCTTTCTCATGGCCGACCTGAGCGACAATGCGGTTTACCAGGCGCCCAGCGTCATTAGTCAAGTTATGACGGCCGAGACACCACAAGGTACCGGTAGCCAGTCCGTAGACCAGACTTATCCGTGCACCAGCGGCAACGTAAAGATCAGTGGCTCGGTCGACCCGTCCAATCAAACCGGCACAGTCACGGTCGACTATCAAAATTGCGTAGACACCTATAGCAACCTGCCCTACTACAACTATTCCAGCCGATACAGTGGCTCGATACGCATGACCGTGCGCGGGGCCGATCGTAACGGAATACCCACCGCGTTCGATTACACCTACGATAATTATCGCTACGAAGATTTGATCGCCGGAACGAGCACCAGCTATAACGGCAATTTTTCGGTCGACCCCGAGGGCGCCGGCAGTAGATTTTCCGCATCGGTGACGCTGGTCGATAACGCCACCCAGCAATCCATCAGCAGCAAAGACTACGTAGCGCATTACGCTACTAACGCCTACACCTACCCGCAGTTGCCGGCTCAGCGCAGCGGCTCGATTCGAGATGCGCAAAGAGGCACGGTAACCGTCAGTACGGATAATAATAATCCGGCACGCAGCTACATCGTCGGCGCCAACCAATCGCGCCTGCGCATCGACACCGACCCGTACAACTACGGCAACTTGCATTTGGCGCTCGACGCCAATGGCGACGGCAACTATGAAAGTTACGCTAGAGTGCCAAGCGATTTACTCGATACACCGTCCACGCCAAACACCGCACCGACTGTCAATGTCAGCAATCCCGGTTTAACGCCCGGTAGCAATCAAGACATTCTGGTGCCGATCAATGGCGTGGACGACGCCGAGCTCGATTTCTTGAGCTACTCCATTCACGTGGTGCAGTCCCCCCATGGCGCCGATATCCATGTGGCGCTGCAGGAAGATAACTCTTTCACATTTCATACGAGCAGTGCCGGCGATTACATTATCGCCCTCACCGTCGACGATGGCCGCGGCGGTGTAACAACGCAAAATATAACGTTGCACGCCCTCTTGTCCGCCCCCGACATACAAGCTCCGAGCGGCAGCATCAATACCGACGTGGGCAGCGCAATCAGCGGTTTAAATTTACAGCCGAACAACCCCGAGGATGGTCCGTTCACCTACCAAATCCTCAGCGGTCCCAGCGGTATGACCATCGATAATCAGGGCAACGTGCAATGGCAGCCCTCTCTAGCCTTTTTCCCGCACGGTGAAGTACAGGCAAGAATAAAAATCAGCAATGCTGACAATGCGGTGACGATCCCGCTGCAATTCGCAGTGACGGACAACAGTCGCAGCAACCCGCTGGTGCGCTCCGGTATATTTGGCCCAATCAAAGATAAAAATATCTTTGCGCTAGACTTCAATAATGACGGCAGCCAGCGAATTTTGCTGACCGATAACGCGAACTTAATCTACACATTGAAATATCAGGGCGGCACCTACGTCCAAGATTGGCTCTACCCCTACGCGCTCGGCAACGGCACAACGATCGACCATATTCTACCGATCGATGCCAATCACGACGGCAAATACGAAGTCGCCGTGCAAATCGGCGGTGCTATTTACATCATCAATGAAGCGCATAACGCCATTGCGCGCTCGATCGATCTCGGCAACACCGGCGGCTACGGCTTGGCCGTCGCCGATCTCGATAACGACGGCAATCAGGAACTAATAGTCTTGATCGCTGGCGTCGCTGCGCAACAAGCCGTTATTCTCGACGCCGCCACGCTAGCGGAAAAATGGCGCACGCCATCGCTACCGCTCGGCACTGACTTTGCGGTCGGTAATGTCGATAACGATGCCGCACTGGAACTCGTATTTGCAGGCGGCTATGTGTACGACGGCGTATCGCACAACAACCAATGGCAGTCCGGCTCGCCGTTCGGCAGTCAAGTACTGGTCGGCGATATCGATGGCGACGGTATCGCCGAAATTGTCGGCTTCAACAGCGGTTATTACACTCCCATGCTGACTGTCTACAATGCCGTTACCAAATCGACGACGTGGAGCCTCAACGCTCTATCTTCTTTATGCGGCGTGGGACTCGTACAATTGGACGGAGATTCCGCACAGGAGATTCTGACCAGCGATTGCTTTAACGGATATCTCAACGCACTCGATGCAACCAGTAGCGGCACCACCGTAAAATGGTCGGCCAACCAAAGCTATGGCGGCATTAATAATTTCGCGGTCGGCGATTTCGACAACGATGGCAATCTCGACTTAAT
>DATIED010000169.1:0-5999 GCA_035455965.1 Spongiibacteraceae bacterium | reverse complement strand
ACCCGTGTAACCGCCTGAACACCGCCCTTCACTTCCTCGACCTTAACGATCTCGCCCCGCCCGCGCACGCGCGAACCCACTTTCACCGCCGATGGAAAACGAATTTTATCGCAACCGTAATTAACGCCCATGCTGATCCCTTGCACATCGATCAACTGCGGCAGAAATAAATTGACCAGCGACAATGTTAAATAACCATGCGCAATCGTCGTACCGTACGGGCCGCTCTTGGCACGCTCCGGATCGACGTGAATCCATTGATGATCACCGGTGGCATCGGCAAACAAATTGACGCGATCCTGCTCGATCGCAATCCACTCGCTGACACCGAGATCGGTACCTTCGGCTTGCAGGAGTTCGTTGGGGTGCTTAAAAATTGTAGTCATGATGAAAATCCAGTTGTTAGTTGTTGGTGCTTAGTTGTTAGTTAAACACTTCGCTGTTGCGGGTTAGCATTGGATATTTAACTAACAACCAACAACCAAGAACTAACAACTGCACGCGTTAAGCGTGCTGCGACGAAACCGAAACTACTTCGCCGGTCATATAGCTCGAATAATCGCTGGCGAGGAATACGATCACGTTCGCGATTTCCCATGTCTCAGCGCCGCGGCCAAATGCCTCGCGCGCTTCCAGCTCGGCGAGAAAATCTTCCGGTGCCGATTTACGCAAAAATTCATGAATCGCCAGGCTCGGCGATACCGCATTGATACGCACGCCAAACTCTGCCGCCTCCATCGCTGCGCAACGCGTAAACGCCATCACACCGGCTTTCGCCGCTGCGTAGTGCGCCTGCTCTTTCTGCGCACGCCAGCCGAGCACCGACGCATTGTTGACGATCACGCCCTTGCCGCGCGCCTGCATGTGTTTCAGCGCCGCGCGCGTCATGCGGAAAGTGCCATTCAAGGTCACATCGAGCACCAGATTCCACTGCGCATCGGTCATCTCGACCAATTTATTCGAAGTACCGAGACCTGCGTTGTTTACCAGAATATCGATGTGGCCCATGTTGGCGATCGCGTTATCGATCAGCGACTGCACATCTTCTTCTTTGGTCACGTTACACAGTTGCGTGAACGGACGCAGACCAGTCTCGTTAAAAATCGCTTCCGCGGCTTTTTGCAGACGCCCTTCGTGCACGTCGCTGATGGTCAACGCCACGGCACCCTCCTCGGCGATCTTCCTGGCTGTGGAAAGACCGATACCCGCGCCGGCCGCGGCGGTGATCAATGCGGTTTTGCCCTTTAATAAATTGTGGCCCGGAACATAGGGAGGAATCGGTTGTTTGCTCATAAATAACTCCACAAATATTTTTCGTAGGGCGGGTCATTTGACCCGCCAGCGGCTTTGCCGCATCGCGGAAGGTGGGTCAAACGACCCACCCTACATTCGAGGGCGCCACCGCCCTTTATTGGATGACAATCTTCGGTTCTTTCGGCATGCCCAGACCGCGCTCGGCGGCGATATTGCGTTGAATCTGGTTGGTGCCGCCATAGATGGTGTCGGAGCGCGCGAACAGATACATGCCTTGCAGACGATTCAATTGGTACGGTGCACCAGCGGCAATTTCCGACTCCGGGCCGAGTACATCCATTGCCAGCTTGCCGAGATTGCGGTGCCAGCTGGCCCAATGCAATTTGTAGATCAATGCCTCTTTCTGCAAACCGACACCGGCGCCGCCGGACAACATGCGCATTGCGCTGTAGCGCATGATTTTCAAACCCATATGCGCTTCGGCAATGCGCTGGCGAATATCGGGGTCCTGTGCGGCACCGTTGTCTTTAGCGACGCGAATAATTTCCGCCAGTTCGTTTTTAAATAAAGTTTGCTGGCCGAGCGTCGATACGCCGCGCTCGAAACCGAGCAGCGCCATCGCTACTTTCCAGCCCTCGCCAGGCTGACCGACCAGATCGTCGGCGCCACACACGGCGTCGTCAAAAAATACTTCGTTGAATTCGGAGGTGCCGGTAATTTGTTCGATCGGACGCACAGTGATGCCGGGTTGATCCATTTTTACCAGGAAGAAGCCGAGGCCATGGTGACCTTTCGATTCGCGATCGATGCGCGCCACCACGAAACACCACTGCGATTCGTGCGCATTTGAAGTCCATACTTTTTGGCCGTTGAGACGCCATTGCTGCGTGGCTTCGTCGAACTCCGCGCGCGTTTTTACATTCGCCAGATCGGAGCCGGCACTCGGCTCGGAATAGCCCTGACACCAGTACTCGGTACCGGCGACGATGCCGGGTAGAAAACGCTTCTTCTGCTCTTCCGTGCCAAACGCAACGATGGTTGGTCCGGCCAAACCTTCGCCGATATGGCCCGCGCGACCCGGACCGCCGGCGCGCGCGTACTCTTCGTGAAAAATAACCTGCTGTTCGATGCTGCAGGCGCGGCCGCCGTACTCTTTCGGCCAACCGATCGCGGTCCAACCGCCCTCGGCCAATTTACGCTCCCAGGCTTTGCGCTCCTCGGGAAACATATGTTCGTCGCCGGGGCCGCCGCGAAAGCGAATCTGCTCGAACTCGCCGCATAAATTTTCGCGCATCCAGGTGGCGACTTCAGTGCGGAACTGTTCGTCTTCGGGGCTGAAACTTAATTTCATATCGGCAACCTCAATCCAATTCTTTATCTAACGCATTATTCAGTCGGCAAAACACCAGCAATGCTTCACTGGAATAATTAATCCAATAGCATTTTCGCCAATTGCTCGCGGTGCCACACGGCATTGCCAAGCAGCGTCTCGGTCGATTTCGCGCGCTTGAAATACAGTTGAATATCGTATTCCCAGGTAAAGCCGACGCCGCCGTGCATTTGAATACCGCTGCCGGCGTTGAAGAAAAACGCATCGGAGCAATACGCTTTGGCGATCGCTGCGGCTTCGGGTAATTCCGCCGCCAAGTCGGTATCGCCATCGCCCCCTGCTGCAACAGCAAGGGCTTCCTGCGCGACACAGGCCGCGTAATAGGCGGCCGAGCGCGCCGATTCCGCTTTCACCATCATGTCGGCGGCTTTGTGTTTAATACCCTGGAAGCTGGCGATCGGTCGGTTGAATTGATAGCGCCCCTTGGTGTATTCGACGCTGATGTCGAGCGCCTGCTGTGCGCCGCCCATCTGTTCGGCGGCGACGGCGATCTGCGCCAGCTGCAATACTTTCTGCAATTGCGGCCAGGCGGCGCCTTCGCTACCCAACAATGCGTCGCTCGGCAGCGCGACATTTTGCAAAACGATTTCCGCCTGCTTGCGCGTTTGATCCATGGTCGGCAGCCAGTTGCGTGTGACACCGGCGGTGTCGGCCGGCACGGCAAACAAACTGATGCCTTGTTCGCCACTCGAATTTTTCGTGCGCGCCGCAACAATCAATAAACCCGCGGTGTGACCATCGAGCACGTAGCGCAAAGTACCGTTCAACGTATAACCGTTCGCAGTTTTTTCGCAGACCGCCTGCACCGCTTGCGGGCCGTTGTTGCCGCCTGGGCTAATGTAAGCCAACGTGCCGGTCAACTCGCCGCTGGCGATCTGCGGCAACCAGGTATTTTTTTGCTCGTCGTTAGCGGCAACTAATAACGCATTTGTCGCGAATGCCACCGTCGACAAAAACGGCGAGCACAACAGATAGCGTCCCATCTGCTCGAACAATGCCACGAGTTCGATATAGCCGAGCCCCAGGCCCCCGTACTGCTCGGGGATATGCAGCGCCTGCCAGTACATGTCGCCGACGATGCGCGCCCACACCGCGTCCTCGTAACCCTGCTCGGTCGCCATGGCGCGGCGAATCGCCGCCGAGTCCGACACCTCGGCTAAAAATGCCGCCGCCGTGTCGCGAATCATTTGCTGTTCTTCGTTGAAACGGAATTCCATGATTAAACTACCGTAAAAAATAACTAAGCGAGATAGCCCCATTTTTTAAACAGGGGCTGCAATTCAACTTCGTCCTTGAATGCCTGGAAATAAAAATATTCGGGAGCCATATCGGCGCCGTTACTCCAGACAATTGTATTTAGCTGGTCATCCACCGTGAACCGAGAAAAAACAGTTTGATCGCGCAAAGCCTCAAACACGGGCCCATCGAGAGACTCGACAAGGTCCACTACGCCGGTGCGACCGTCGCTAAACGTCACTTCAATTCTATACGCATCTAAATACTTAGCGTCGCTTATATGAAGAAACATGCATCACTCCAGCGGCGCAATTGGCTCGGGCGTCCGGTTCGCTCGACAAAGATCCCAATCGCTCAATAATTCCTCTTTATGTAACTCGTACCACTCTAATACATGTTGCAATGCTCTCTTCGGGAATCTTCCTTCAACCATTCCCGTCAAGATATGCACGATGATTTCATAATTGCCATACTTCGCATGAAAGTGTGGCGGAAAATGATCATCCCAGTACATAACGATCACTATCCCTAGAAACCGACTGATAACCGGCATAAAAAACCTCCATGTTTTCCGCGCTAGAAAATCATTTTCTAGCTCTCGATAAACGCTAACTACTAATTACCAGTTGTTGGTGCGACGCAATCGTTCTTACTAACAACCAATAACCAACAACTAACCGTTAGTTACGCGCCGTAAACCTTTTGCGCCGGCACGGCTCTTTTCATAATATCTTCGACCGCCGCGCCGACTTCGCTCGGCAACCAGCGATTGCCTTTGTCGACTTCCGGGCCTTTGCGCCAGCCGTCGGCCAGCGAAATTTTGCCGCCTTCGGCCTCGAATACGCAGCCGCTTACGCCGGCCGCCTGTTCCGATCCCAGCCATACCACCAGCGACGAAACGTTTTCCGGCGCCCAGTAATCGAAGCTGCCGTCGTCGGGCTTGGCCATGCGCGTCGCCATCGATTCCACCGCAGTGGTCATGCCGGTGCGCGCGGCCGGGGCGATCGAGTTGGCGGTAATACCGTAGCGGCGCAATTCGGCCGCTTGGTTCAGCGTCAGCGCGGCGATGCCGGCTTTCGCGGCGGCGTAATTCGATTGGCCGACCGAGCCCTGTAAACCGGCGCCCGATGTCGTATTGATGATGCGCGCATCGACTTTGTGGCCAGCCTTGGCTTGATCGCGCCAATAATGCACGGCGTGCGAAGAAATACAGAAGTGACCCTTGAGGTGTACCGCCATGATGGCGTCCCACTCGGCTTCGGTCATCGACGCGAACATGCGATCGCGATTGATGCCGGCATTGTTGACCACGACGTGCAGATCGCCGAAGGTTTCGATCGCTTGTTTTACGGCATTTTCGCTGTCGGCATAGTTGGTGATGTCGGAGGTGTTCACGACCGCCTTACCGCCTTTCGCTGTGATTTCGTCGACGACTTTCTGGGCCGCTTCGCGATTGATGTCATTGACTACGACATGCGCGCCCTCGGCGGCAAATACACGCGCATGCGCCGCGCCCAAACCACCGCCGGCACCGGTGATGATCACTACTCTGCCGCTACAAATTCCGCTCATGATTTATCTCTCGATCTTGTTATCGCGTAGGGCGCAATAAGGCGAAGCCGCATTGCGCCGCGTTGCTACGAAACGGCGCAATACCCAGAGGGCACAAGCGCCCTGCGGTTATTGCGCCCTACAAACCTGTTTATTCTCCCTTTGTAAAAGGGGGAGGCTTATGATTACAGGCGCTCGATGATGGTGACGTTGGCCTGACCGCCGCCTTCGCACATCGTCTGCAGACCGTAGCGCACTTTGCGGCGCTCCATTTCGTGCAGCAATGTAGTCATCAGTTTGGTACCGGTCGCGCCTAACGGATGGCCTAAGGCGATGGCGCCGCCGTTGACGTTGGTCTGCTCGTGCGAGTAACCGGTCTCTTTCAACCAGGCCAATGCCACCGACGCAAATGCTTCGTTGATCTCGACCAGATCGATATCGCTCCACTTCATGCCGGCGCGCTTCAGCGCATAGGCAGTCGCCGGGATCGGCGCGGTCAGCATGATCACGGGATCATCGGCGTACACGGCCATCGAATGCACGCGCGCGCGCGGCGTCAGGTTGTAGC
>DATIED010000168.1:0-2281 GCA_035455965.1 Spongiibacteraceae bacterium | reverse complement strand
GATCCGCCCTACGACGGCGTGCCGTTTTATGTTTCGGATTCTTGCAGGGCGGATCATCGATCCGCCGTTGATTGTTGCGTAGAGATCGCATGGTGGATCAATGATCCGCCATATGACGGCGTGCCGTTTTATGTTTCGGATTCTTGTAGGGCGGATCATTGATCCGCCGTTGATTGTCGCGTAGAGATCGCATGGTGGATCAATGATCCACCTTACGCTCGTGCCCTTTTATTTTTTCAGGTTCTTTAGGCTTTGAGGTAGGCGCGCCAGCCGCCTGACTCACTGATGTCTGCAGCGCCATCCACGGCATAACCTTCGCAAATAAATCCCGGCAGCCATTCGCCGTTTTCCAGTTCCACCTTGCCGATGCCGAGCGGTTGTGGAATGGCGGCGACGAAGGAACCGAATTCGCTGCCGGGCATTTCCCATACTTCGACCTCGATTGCTGCGCCTTGCTTGTCGACGCGAATTAATCCCGGCCGTTGTACGCTGCCGCCCGGCAGAGCGTAGAGGCGATAGTTGGGCGAAGTTTTTGTTGCAGCGATTAATGTTGCCTGACGGGCCAGCAATTGGCCGTTAAACGACAGGCCGCTGAGGTGCGCACCGCAGACCACGACTTTGCAGGTCGATAATTCGGCACGCGCTGGCAGTGTGGGAAGCGCATAAGAGTTCCCGGTTGCGCCGAGCGGCAATTGCGTCGTCGCTTGAATCTGTTGCGCATAACTAAGCAGGCGCAGGTCGGTAAAGCGATCTGCGAATAGCGTGATACCGAACGGCATGCCGTTGTTCATCAGCTGCGTCGGTACCGCGACTGCGGCGAGATCGAGCAGGTTCATAAAGTTGGTGTAGTAGCCGAGTTCCGAATTGCGCAGGATCGGCTCCGCCAGCATTTCCTCGATAGTGAAATGGCGGCCGGCCGTGGGCGTGGCAATGAATTCCAGATCGGCGATGGTAGCTTCGATACTGCGACGCAAGGTCTGCATCTGGTACATCGCATCGAAGGTATCGACTGCGGATTTATCCCTGCCGGCGCCGATAATAGTTGCGATCACCGGCAACAATGCCGAGGGATTCTCTTCGATCAGTTCGCGAATGCCGTGATAGCGCTCGGCTACCCACGGGCCTTCGTAGAGCAGGCGTGCGGCATCGAGAAAATCGCTGAAATCGATTTCGCGTTTAATGCCGCCCATGTTTTCGAGTAATTGCACGCTCTGCGCAAAGGCATCTTGCGCATCGGCGTCGCCGAAGAATCGCAGTTGCCGTGCGCGCGGCACGCCAAACTCGAATTTTTGTTCAGGCGTACCGAAGAATTGTGCACCGGATTTTTCCGGAAAGTTATGCGCGGGATTGTGGCGTGCATAGGCATCGGTCGCATCGTAGCGCGCGGCGCAAGGTATCAGTGTATTGAGATCGCTTGCAGTCAGCGCGAATACACTCATGCAGTCGATGCTTTTACACGCGGGCAACATCCCGCGCGTGCTCAATAATCCGCGCGAGGGCTTCCAGCCGACGATGTTATTGAACGAGGCCGGCACGCGGCCCGAGCCGGCGGTGTCGGTGCCGAGCGCAAAACTGGCGAGGCCGAGCGCCACCGCGACGGCGGACCCCGAACTCGAACCGCCGGAAATGTAATCCGGATCGAAGCTGTTGCGGCATGCTCCCCATGGCGAGCGCGTGCCGTTCAGACCGGTGGCAAGTTGATCGAGATTGGTTTTGCCGAGCGGAATGGCGCCGGCCTCGATTAAATTTGCGACCACGAAGGCGTGTTCGCCCGGCGTGTAGGCGACGGCGGCGCAGGCGGCAGTGGTTGGAATCTGCGCCAGATCGATATTGTCCTTGATCGCGAAAGGAATGCCGAATAACGGTGCATCGTCGACGCTGCGGTTATCGAGTGCGGCCAGGTACGGTTCGATTTCGCGGTCGCTGAGTTCATGAATCCAGATATTGCGCTCGCGAAATTCGGCGCTGCGCGCACGCAATAAAGCGATCAGATCGCGCGGCGTGAAATCGCCGCTTTGATAATGCGCGCGCAGACCGGCGATCGTGAGATCGATATCATCGAACGAAAGTAGCATCGTGGTTCCTCGATTGTTGGCGGCCAATCAAATTTTCGGCCGCCACTGCAATTAATGCTCGCGAATAACCAGCAAGGGCTGGCCTGCACCGATCTGGCTGCCGGCGTCGCGCAGGATGCTGTGCACGGTGCCGCTGTGCGGCGCCACCACATCGATTTCCATTTTCATCGACTCCAGCACGGCGATGGTCTGGCCGCGCTGCACCG
>DATIED010000167.1:0-6058 GCA_035455965.1 Spongiibacteraceae bacterium | reverse complement strand
TTCCCGAATTCGTTGCGCAAAGGCCGGCGTAAACTCGAAA
Organism: Spongiibacteraceae bacterium; assembly: GCA_035455965.1. GTDB lineage: Bacteria > Pseudomonadota > Gammaproteobacteria > Pseudomonadales > CAMLJR01 > CAMLJR01. Next base: position 6,018 of record DATIED010000167.1, on the reverse strand, counting down.
CCGAACGCATCGTAAATCCGTTCGACTTCCGCTTCGGCTTTCTTCATAAAATCACCGAATTGAATATCGACGATTTGCTGCGGCGCTATAGCCCCGCTGATGCGGGTTTTCAGCGAGGCATTCAGTGCGAAGGTGCAGGAGTTCGACCATTCGTGCGCGAGATCGTCGCGGTCGATGCCGCCGCCGTATGCCGAGCGCATCACGCCGGTCATGCTGACCAGCGATGACACGATGCGTAGTGGATCGCGGTGTGTCTGCACCAGTTTCGCATCCGGGTACTCGCGCAGCAGCGCTTCGATCGACCATAGATGCGCGGGCGATTTGAGCACCCAGCGCTGCGCCGGACAGCGCGATTGCAGCAATTGATGCATGCGCCGATGGTAGCGATACACCGGCGCCATATCGGCTTCTTGCGCCAGCCAGTTCGCGTAGGTCGGTATGCGATAAATGGTGTTATACAACATGCTGGCGAACACATCCGCGGTGATGCTGACGCACTCCTGCGGCAACTGCGCGCCGATACGATGCATGCCTGCCACGCCGGGCATAATGTAATTACTTAGCCGCACATGCCGCGCTGATTGGGCGATGCGTGGGTCGCTGTCATAGGTGCTGGGTTCCGGCGGTGGGAACGGCGCCTCGACCTCCCAAAATAATGGCGTGCGATTATTCGGATCAAGCGCCATCAGTTCGTGCAAAATCGTGGTACCGGTGCGCGGCATGCCGATGATAATCATCGGCGTCTTTACTGCCTCGCGCGCAACTTCCGGGTGGCGTACGAACCAATCCTGCAGGCGCAATTGTTTTACCAGCGAGTTGGTCAGCACCTCGCGCGTCAGCAGGCGCCCGATCGGCGTTAGGTACGCCTCGCGCTCCAGCGCATCGACCAGCAGATCCAGGTTGCCGCGAAACGGTCCCTCGCCGAAATCGTCGAGACCGGTTTTGCGGCGTGCAGCCTCGATCAGTACATCGGGATCGAGACTGATTCGAGCCAGGCCGAATTTGTTGGTTGCACGCAGCGCTCCGTTGATTAGTCGGAGCGGCAGCGGCGAGCGGGGAGCCACGAACATAAAATTCTCGCTTCTTTTTATTGGTGCGTAACTTTTATTTTGATTTTGCGCGGATCGTATTTTTGCTATTGGACCGATCCAATGTCGCTTAACGCCACTAGGCGCACATTGGGTTCTTTAACCGTCGGTGTATCGAGCCAGCGAAACATCATAAAACCGCGCTCGCGCTCCGCCGCATCCAGCCAATTGACCGGGCCTTGCGCGTCCACCGGTTTTTTGTGCGAGATAATGAAACGCGCGCTGCCGTCCGGCCGCAATTGCGCGCCGTTCTTGGTGAAGCTGACCGAGCGATGTAAATAGTCGAAACACTCGTGCCAAATGTTTTCCAGCACGATATTCCAATAGCGCGTCTGCGGTGGCTCGACATCGATAATCAACGCCTCATGCGCGGCAACACGAAAAGTACCGAGCATATACGTGTTGTCGGGCGTGGTATCGGCGGAGCCCGCCTGCGCGGCCGACATCGTGAACAGTTTATTAGGATTTTCGAGCAGATGCGGAATGTCGCGATGCAGGCGCGCCAGTTTCCACATCGTCCATGCGGTGCCGATTAGCCGCGCGGCCACATCTTCATCGTTGGGTATTGGTAATTTGACGGACTTATCGAGCAATTCGATGTTGTATTCGGCCAGCGCTTCCTGCGCGCGATTATTGATGTACTGGCGCACGATGACCGCGCATGCGTCCGCTTCGATCTCGACCCAATTGCCGGCCACTGTCGGTTGAGTTTTACTCAGGATGATACGGAAACGGCCCTGTTCGTCCAGGATCAGATCTTCATCCTTGATATAGGCAATGTGGCGGCGCGGCACCATGCCTTTGCCGGCGAGCACCTGAAAGCCGACATAGGTTACCGAATTGCGCTTGCCACTGATCAGGTAGTCGTAGTCGCCGTCGATCATCGCGATCTCATATTCCGCATCGGGATTGTCGCCGCCGACATTGCGCGCCGAAGTATCCATGCGCACGAAACTCGGGCGCAATGAATGCGGATCGAATACCACGCTGGTGGACACCGCGAGCGTACGCAAGATGATGCTAAAGGCTTCCAGCGCTTCGATTTCGTTTTCCGACTCTTCCAGTAACGAGGTCAACGTGGTATCGAGCAGGTCGCGCAAATCATTCCATGCGGAGGCGCTCTTGAGGCCTTGCCACTGCTGCAGTCTCTGTTGCGATTGCTCGGACATAATGCTCACCTTTTTATTTGGTTACAGGAATTTTTGTTATCGGATCATTGGGTTCGGGGCTGCTTTTTCCATGCGTAATATTTTCAGCAGGTTGCAGTGTCGATTGCAGGAAATGGCGCAATGCCCGCAAGCGTTCCGGGTACGGGTAGCTCTCGTCGTAACTCCATTTAATGGCAATGGAGTTCACGGTGCCGGCGATCATTTCAGCGAGAAATACCGCCTCGTACTGCTGGCTGATTTGCTTTTCCAATTGTCCGGCCTGGATGATGTCCGCCAGTACCTGGCTGGTATAAGACCAGCGGGTCGCGGCGCTTTCATCGAATTTATCGACATAGCGCATTAGTTCACGGCGCAACGTCCGCTCCAATACCGAACTTTTGCGCATGTTGCTTTCGACATTTTCAATAAAGAAATACAACTGCTGAAGTGCATTATCGCTGTGGGCGCGCGCCTCGCTGAGCAAATGCTCCGGCGTCTTGATGGCGGAGAGTTCGCTGAGGGCAGACAATAAATGGGCTTTCGACGGGTAATAACTATAAAAGGTCTGGCGGGATACATCGGCATGCTCACAGATGTGCTCCACTGTGCTGCTGTCGTAACCGCGGCTGCCGAATAAATCGATGGCCGCCTCGAGGATGAGTGCTTGAATCTCTTGTTTACGCCGCTCGCGACGCGTACCGGCGTCTGGTTTGGGCACGACAAATGAGTGGTGAGCGGGGCGATCCATGGTGCATTCCTGCTGGCAATAGCTAGACACTAATCTATATATAGACTGCTGTCTATTTTTTGCTGAGCACCGTTTGTTGCACTCCTTTTTTTGTTACAGATCGGGGGCTCCCATTGGAAGCCGTCTCGCGGCCTTCCGGTTTGGGGCGGCACCCATTAATCGTCAGTATTTTAGGCCAGTGGTCCTACTCCCCTGAATTACAGGCGGCTAGTTTTGTTTCATGTAGATGAAATCTCTGTAATTTCCCTGTATTTGCCCTAATATCCGGCTGAATTTTCAAGCCGATTATGCTCTAATTGGCCCGTTTGACCGGGGCGCTTATGGGCGCTCGCAACAACCGTAGCGAAAGGAGCCTCTCTATTGAGACTCAAGCTCGAAAATCGGCGCGAATACAGCGCGAATAATAGATTGATCACGCACGTGGGAAAGTAGTCTTGAAACCAACCGATAGTACCAACCCCGAATATTTTCACAAAGTTGTCGACTGCCAACACGCGTGTCCTGCGCACACGCCGGTACCCGAATACATTCGTTTGATTTCGGATGGCCGCTACGCAGACGCTTATATGATCAACTGGGAGTCGAATGTGTTCCCGGGCGTTTTGGGCCGTACCTGCGATCGCCCCTGCGAGCCGGCTTGTCGCCGTGGTCGCATCGAGGAGCAACCCGTAGCGATCTGCCGTCTGAAGCGCGTCGCCGCGGATTTTAAAACCGATATCCGCGATCGCCTGCCAAAGATTCCGAGTAAGAAAAACGGTAAACGTGTCGCCTGCATCGGCGGCGGCCCGGCTTCATTGACCGTGTGCCGCGATTTGATGCCGCTCGGCTACGAGATCGATCTCTACGATGACCAGGGTGCCGGCGGCGGTTTCATGCGCAGCCAGATTCCTTCGTTCCGGTTGCCCGAACAAGTATTGAACGAAGAGGTGGGCTACATTCTCGATATGGGCGTGGTCACGCACTTCAACACCTATGTCGATAGCCTCAAAGATGTGCTGGCGAAAGGTTATGACGCGGTGTTTGTCGGCAGCGGCGCGCCGCACGGCCGTAATCTGGAAATCCCCGGCCGCACAGAAGGTGCAGCGAACATTCATATCGGCATCGATTGGCTGGCCAGTGTCGCCTTCGGTCATATCGACAAAATCGGCAAGAAAGTGGTCGTGCTGGGCGGCGGTAACACCGCGATGGATTGCTGCCGCACCTCGCTGCGTCTCGGCGGCGATAGCGTCAGTGTCGTGGTGCGCAGCCCGCGCAGCGAAATGAAAGCATCGCCCTGGGAGATCGAAGACGCGGAGCGCGAAGGCGTGCCGATGTTTGAAAACCACGTGCCGGTCGAATTCGTGGTCGAGGACGGCAAGCTGAAGGGTATTACCTTCGAAAAAGTAAAGGCGGTTTACGACAGCAAGGGTAAACGCTCGCTGGTCCCCACCGGCGAAGACCATGTGTTTTTCGAGTGCGACGATGTATTGATCGCGGTCGGTCAGGAGAACTCATTTCCGTGGATCGAGCGCGATGTCGGCGTCGAATTCGGCAAATGGGATATGCCGATCGTCGATGAAGCCACCTTCCAGTCGACCAATTCGAAAGTGTTTTTCGGCGGCGATGCGGCATTCGGCCCGAAGAACGTTATCACTGCCGTCGCCCATGGTCATCAGGCCGCGGTGTCGATCGATCTGCACTGTCGCGCGCAGGACGTGCGCCAGCGCCCGGCGCCGGGCGTTACGCTGATCAGCCAGAAAATGGGCGTGCACGAGTGGAGCTACGACAGCAAAATCGAAGACGACAAACGCTATAAAGTGCCGCACGCCGAGGTTAAAACTACCCTTAGCGATCGCAAGCTGGAAGTTGAGTTGGGCTTCGATGTCGATACCGCGATCAAAGAAGCGCAGCGCTGTTTGAACTGCGATGTGCAAACGGTATTCACTGCATCTTTGTGTATCGAGTGCGATGCCTGTGCGGATATTTGCCCGACCGAATGCATCACGTTCACCAGTAATGCCGATGAGCCGGAGCTGCGCAAAAAGTTGCGCGCACCCTCCAACAATCTCGCCCAGGATTTATACGTTTCTAGCGATCTCGCCACGCAACGCGTGTTGGTAAAAGACGAGGATGTCTGTCTGCACTGCGGTCTATGCGCAGAGCGTTGCCCCACCAGTGCCTGGGACATGCAGAAATTCCTCTATCAAGTTACTAAAGCGGGTCAAATACAATGAGCGAAACCGGACGCAGCAACCGCATCGAGTCCCTCAATGATTTCGTCATTCGTTTTGCAAATGTGAACGGCACTGGCTCCGCCAGCGCCAATAATCTATTTGCCAAATCGATTTTTCGCATGGGTATCCCGGTCAGCCCGAAGAATATTTTTCCGTCGAATATTCAAGGTTTGCCGACCTGGTACGAAGTGCGCGTCAACGAAAAAGGTTATGTCGGCCGCCGCGGCGGTATCGATATCGTGGTCTGCGTCAACCCGCAGAGCATGGCCAAGGATATTCAGGACGTAGAGCCGGGCGGTTATTTCCTCTACGACAGCACCAAGGCATTGGATTTGCGCCTGATGCGCCGCGATATTAATTTTATCGGCGTGCCGCTGACCGGCATCTGCCAGCGCGAATACTCCGATCCTCGCCAGCGTCAATTGTTCAAGAACGTGATTTATGTCGGCGCATTAGCGGCATTGCTGGATATCGAGTTTGAGGTATTGACCGGCCTGATTGCCGATCAATTCAAGGGCAAGGAAAAGCTGATCACGCCGAACGTGCATGCCCTGGAGTTGGGTTTTCATTATGCGCGTGAAAACTTCGAATGCCCGATCGGCATTCGCGTTGCGCGCCGCGATAATGTCGGCGATCAGATCCTGATCGACGGCAATACCGCGTGTGGTCTCGGCGCTATTTATGGCGGTGCTACCGTCGCTGCCTGGTATCCGATCACGCCGTCTACCTCGGTGGTCGACGCCTATGAAATGTATGCGCGCCGTCTGCGCGTATGTCCGGCCAGCGGCAAGCAAAATTTCGCGATCGTGCAGGCCGAGGAC
>DATIED010000166.1:0-5045 GCA_035455965.1 Spongiibacteraceae bacterium | reverse complement strand
AATCGATATTTCACTATCGCGCAGCGGCATAATTACCAGTCGCAATCATGCCATTCTACTTAGCGCTTTAGTCAGTGCACCGCTGTTATTTATTGGTATCGCTCTCGTTTGGATTCTCGGTCGTCGTTTGGCGCAGCCAATAGGTGCACTTACCAATACTACCGTAGCGCTGGCTAACGGCGATCTAAGCGTTCGCTCCGCTGAAAATGCTGCGGGTGAAATCGGCGTATTGCAGAAAGCCATCAATCGTATGGCTGCCGCGCTGGAAAAAAGTCACAATAATTTGCAGGACAACCTGCAGCATCTCGAACAAGCTCGCACCAATGCCGAACAAGCCAATCGCGCCAAAAGCGAATTTCTCGCTACTATGAGCCACGAGTTGCGCACACCGATGAATGGCGCGCTCGGTATGCTGGAACTGTTGCAAAATACGCCATTGGAAAAGCAACAACAGCAATATATCAACATAGCCATCGAATCGACCCAGCATCTACTGACTGTAGTCAATGATATTTTGGACTTCTCGCGTATCGAGCGCGGTCTGCTATTGCTCGAACCCGTTTACACCGATGTGGGCACTCTATTACAACAAACCGCCAAATCATTTCAAATCATCGCGCAACAAAAACATTTGCAGCTGCACACTGCAATCGATCCGGAGCTCGAACAACTACGCCTTCTCGTCGATCCGGCGCGGCTTCGGCAAATCATCGTTAATCTTTTAGGCAATGCGCTGAAATTCACCTTTTCCGGCTCGGTGCAATTAATAGCCCGCTGCGAACAGCAAGGCGATCAACAATGCCGCGTAGAGTTAGCCATCATCGATAGTGGCATCGGCATCCCGCAAGACAAACAAACATTGATTTTCCAACCTTTCCGTCAAGCGGATGGCTCGACCATGCGGCGCTTCGGCGGCTCGGGCTTGGGCTTGGCTATCGTGCAAAAACTATGTGAATTGATGGATGCAACGATCGAGCTTGAAAGTACCGCTGGCAGGGGCTCGAAGTTTCAGGTTGGCTTTAACGCCGCAAGCCGCCAACCGTTGGCCGGTAGTTCTTCTGCCACCGAACTTCCGACACTGCCCCCAGCCACGGTATTGGTCGTCGAAGATAACGCTATCAATCAGATGGTTGTGGCGAATATGCTGCAAAACCTCGGCCTTGCCGTGCGCACCGCCAATAATGGTGTAGAGGCATTGGAATTACTTGAGCAAAACAATTTCGACCTGATACTCATGGATTGCCAGATGCCGGAAATGGATGGCTATCAAACCAGCTATCACATTCGCCGCGATCAACGCCCGGTACTCGCCAATATCCCGATCATTGCATTGACTGCGAATGCCATGCTGGAGGATCGCGAGCGCTGTCTCGCTGCCGGCATGAATGACTATTTAAGCAAGCCGGTCTCTTTACGCACCCTGCATAGCAAATTAGGACAATGGTTGATTGTCGATGCTTGACCACTGTTATTCACAACTTACCCCCAACCCTCGCACAGCATCTATCCATAGTTATCGACAAATGCTGAAATCGCTACGGCCTTAGTGAAGATCGATCGTTGTCAACGCACAGTATTGGGATAACCGCTCTGCAACTCGACCTTTATAGGGTCAAAACCAACAGTCCCGAAGACGGGTGCATTTGTTCCTTAACTTATGCACTGCGCTATACAGCGCTTACCCACCTTTAAGGCAGTGTTTTCAAGCCTACTTATACAGCCGCTAAGCAATTGATATATAAATTGATATCGTAGTTCTTAACAGATTTCACGACGCTTAATAGTAGTAGTATCTATAGAACTACCTATATATACATATCTAAATACATAAAGATTAAATAACTAATAAAAACTCTTTTCACGCATTGGCGAAAATTTCAACAAGTTCTTGCGCAGATGATTCCCTGCCGTATAATCGGCAGCCTTTCCAACCCCTCGTAGGTGCTCTTGTGGATTATCCGGAGCGTTTTGACGTTATCGTAATTGGCGGCGGCCATGCCGGCACAGAGGCGTGCCTCGCAGCTGCGCGGCTTGGCTGCAAAACTTTACTGCTGACGCATAATGTCGAAACCCTCGGGCAAATGTCCTGCAATCCTGCAATCGGCGGCATTGGAAAAAGTCATCTGGTCAAGGAAGTCGACGCGCTCGGCGGTGCAATGGCGTTGGCGACCGATCTCGGCGGCATTCAATTTCGCGTGTTGAACTCCAGCAAGGGACCGGCCGTACGCGCCACACGAGCACAGGCCGATCGCGTGTTGTACAAAGCCGCAATCCGTTCCATCCTGGAAAACCAAGCCAATCTCAGTATTTTTCAACAAGCTGTCGACGATCTGATCATGGACGGCGAGCGCGTCTGCGGTGCCGTCAGCCAAACGGGCATTCGCTTCTACGCCAAAACCGTGGTGCTTTGCACCGGTACTTTTCTCGGTGGCAAAATTCACATCGGCCTGGAAAATCATGCCGGTGGTCGCGCTGGCGACCCGCCGTCGAATGCATTGGCGAAACGTCTGCGCGAAATGCCATTCCGCGTCGATCGCTTAAAAACCGGCACGCCGCCGCGCATCGATGCCCGCTCGGTCAATTTCGAAGGCTTGCAGCAGCAGTGGGGCGACGAACCTATCCCCGTGATGAGTTTCATCGGCAACGCCGCGCAACATCCGCAACAAACCAGCTGTTGGATCACTCACACCAACGCCGCTACGCACGAAATCATTCGCGGCGGGCTCGACCGATCGCCGATGTACACCGGCGTCATCGAGGGCATCGGTCCGCGTTATTGCCCATCGATCGAAGATAAAATTCACCGCTTCGCGGAAAAGAATTCGCACCAGGTATTTATCGAACCGGAAGGTTTAAATACTCACGAACTGTATCCCAACGGTATTTCGACCAGCCTGCCGTTCGATGTACAACTGGCGCTGGTACGCTCGATCAAGGGTTTTGAAAACGCGTTTATCACGCGGCCCGGCTACGCCATCGAATACGATTATTTCAATCCGCAGGATCTGTTGCACTCGCTCGAAACACGGTTTGTGCAAGGCTTGTTTTTCGCCGGCCAAATCAACGGCACTACCGGTTACGAAGAGGCCGCCGCGCAGGGTCTGTTGGCCGGCATCAACGCGGGCCTGCAGGCAATGGGCCGCGATGCCTGGTATCCGCGTCGCGACGAGGCGTATATCGGCGTATTGGTTGACGATTTGATTACGCTGGGCACGCGCGAACCGTATCGCATGTTCACCTCGCGCGCCGAATATCGCTTATTGCTGCGCGAAGACAATGCCGATCTGCGCCTGACCGAGCAGGGCCGAAAACTGGGTTTGGTCGACGATGAACGCTGGCGTTTGTTCAGCGAAAAACGCGAGGCCATCACCCTTGAGCAACAACGTCTCGCCGGTACCTGGGTGCAACCGCAAACGGCCGCGGCGGAATTGTTGAATACCCTGATCGATCAGCCGATTACCCGCGAACATAATTTATTGGATCTGTTAAAACGGCCGGAATTGAATTATGCCGCAGTGGCGCAATTAAGCGCGGCGACGCCAGCTGCCCCCGAAGTCGGCGAGCAGGTCGAAATTCAAGTGAAATACGCCGGCTACATCGATCGCCAGGCGGAAGAAATCGAACGTCTGCGTCGCTATGAAAACATGTTGTTGCCCGCTTTGGATTTCAACAACGTCGAAGGCTTATCCAACGAAGTGAAATTAAAATTGACTAACGGCCAACCGACCACGCTGGGTCAGGCTTCACGCATTCCCGGAGTCACGCCGGCGGCGGTATCGCTGTTATTAATTTATCTAAAAAAACGCGGTTTGCTCGATCGTCCCAGCAGCAAAATTATTAGCGCGTGAACTGAAATGGATTACCGTGAACCGATTCAGCGCGGCCTCGATGCATTGGCACTGACCTACACTCAGCAACAGCTCGATCAGTTGCAGACGTATTTGACCTTATTGCACAAATGGAATGGCGCTTACAATCTCACCGCAGTGCGCGATCCCGCCCAGATGATTGGCCGCCATCTGCTCGACAGCCTGGCGATAGTTCCCTGGCTGCGCGGTGAACATTGTGCGGATGTCGGTACCGGTGCCGGCCTGCCGGGCATCCCGTTGGCGATCATGTTTCCGCAACGCCAATTCGAATTGATCGATAGTAACGGTAAGAAAATACGCTTCGTGACGCAGGCCATCAACGAATTAAATCTGCGTAATACACGAGCGCGCCAATGCCGCGTGGAGGATTACCGTCCACAGCAATGCTACGATGCGGTCACCTCGCGGGCCTTTGCATCGCTCAGCGATATGGCGCGCAGTTGCAGTCATTTATTGGTGCCGGGCGGTGAATTGCTCGCATTGAAAGGAATTTATCCCAGCGCCGAATTGAGTGCGCTGCCGGAACACTATACAGTCGACGCCTGCCATCCATTGCGGGTGCCGGGCGAGGCTGGCGAGCGCCACCTGATAATCATCGTGCCGCAGCATTCGGCCTCGGCGTAAGCACTCTTATTGTTTAGCTTAGTACTTTGTGTAGTTTAGTACTCTTGGTGGGGACAGCAGTGTGGGAAAAATTCTGGCGGTGACCAACCAGAAAGGCGGGGTCGGCAAGACCACCACCTGCGTCAACCTGGCGGCTTCGTTGGTTGCGACGCGCAAAAAAGTATTGCTGATCGATATGGATCCGCAAGGCAACGCGACGATGGGCAGCGGCATCGATAAAAATGCCGTGACCAGCAGTGTTTATGACGTACTGGTGCATCGCCAGCCCGTCGTCGAAGTCGCGCTGCGCTCGGAGAGTGCCGGCTATGATTTACTGCCGGCTAACGGTGATCTCACCGCGGCCGAAGTTGAACTGTTGAACGGTGCCGAAAAAGAATTTCGCCTGCGCGATGCCCTGGCGATTGAACACGCCGAATACGATTACATCATCATCGACTGTCCGCCATCGTTGAATATGCTGACGGTAAATGCGCTCGCGGCCGCCGATGGCGTGTTGATACCCATGCAATGCGAATACTATGCGCTCGAGGGTTTGACAGCCTTGCTCGATAC
>DATIED010000165.1:0-2938 GCA_035455965.1 Spongiibacteraceae bacterium | reverse complement strand
ATCCACCGGAGCCGTCGAGTAATTTGCTGCAGGAGGATTTACTGAATGGATAGTGCAGTATTGCGCGCGCAACGATGCATTTAATACTGAATTTTTTTGGGTTTTCCGAGACGGCGTAGCGATCAATCCGAGCAGCCTCTTGGCGGCGCCGCGCGCATTTGTTATGGTCGTCGTTAAATAACTAATAGCATCGTAAATAATCCGCAAGAGGTGTAGCAGATGGCGCAGGAATCCGTGGTCTACGGCTGTATCAAAGATGTCGTATTCACCGCCGATATGGAGCAAACGCGCCAACGCCGACATATCAACCGCCGCGTACTGGCGGCGCTGCCCAGCATCGAAGATTGGCCGCTGCTCAGCCGCGAAATGTTTGTATTACCCTCCGAAACGTTGGTCGTCGACGATTTACACACCGATGTCGTGCCGTTCGGCAACTCCTACAAGGGGGTCGAATACGAGTGGGAGCAGTGGTTGCAACGCTTCGAGGATTTACTGAAAAATATGTACTGGGTTTCCGCCACCGTGCATCTGGAAACCGAGTTCAATGGTATCCATACGTTCACCTGGCATTCCGAGCGCGAGTGTCACGAACCGAACTCCGGCGCTTTATCGATGCGCTGCGAATGGTTGCGCGAGAGCGCGAGTTTTTAAGCTCTCTCACAGCGCCGAATAATCGGAGCCAATCATTCTCGCGTGTCGGTTAATGCTCTCTTATGAGCGTAGGCGGATCATTCGATCCGCCATTGTGAGCCTGGATGTACCGCTTACGCCAATCAACGCAGCGATTCTTCCAGATCGATTTCAACCGTTAACGCATCGGCAATTGCATCCAGTTGCTTGTTGAGTTCATCCAGATTCAATGTCTTCGGTACTTGAATCTCGGCCACTGCTTCGAATAATGGATCGCCGCTCATCGGCGCGCTGGTAATGCTGGTATCCATCTCGCGCACATTGATATGGCGTGCCGCCAAAGCGCTGGCTACTTCGCGAACGATGCCGGGCCGGTCGTTGCCGATGATGCTCAGTCGGAGATGGCGATAATCGTCGCCGTTGCCGGTGCGATTATCGCTGGCGACGATCACCGTTAACTCATCGCCCGACAACGCCAGCAACGCTGCGCGCAGGGCTGGCAGTTGCGCGTCGCTGACCGCCACCTGCACGATTCCGGCGAATTGTCCGGCCAGTTCGCTCATGCGGCTTTCCAGCCAGTTGCCGCCGTGGCTGCCGACGGTTTGAGCCAGTTTTTGCACCAGGCCGGGCTTGTCGGCACCGATGAAGGTAAACACCATCGCAGTGGTCATATTCGCAATCCTGTTTGATCGATCATTGTCGATGCACCAGCTTACCGACAACTAGCAACTGCATTGTATGGGAGCCAACAGTATAATAGTTCAGCTCAGCGGCAGTCATGTTTAGCCGAGCATCGCCAGATATATCTCCCCGGATTATTTAGGAGCGAGTGCGATGAAAGTAATCGTTGATTTTTGCATTATTCCACTCGGCGTCGAATTATCGCTGTCGCCATATATCGCCGAATGCCAGACTATTCTGACTGAGCTCGGTCTCAAACACGAATTGCACGCCTACGGTACCAATATCGAGGGCGAGTGGGAAACGGTGATGGATGCGATCAAGCGCTGTCATGCGCGCAGTCATGAGATGGGCGCACCGCGCATCAGCACCACGTTAAAGCTCGGCACGCGCATCGATCGCGACGAGTCGATCGAATCGAAAGTGGCGAGCGTCAAACAACGGCTCGCCCCATCCGTTGAAAATTAAAGTCGTTACAAATTAAAGGCGCCACCAATTAAAGCCGCCATAAATTAAAGAGGGAACACGCCATGATTAAATCGCGCGCCGCAGTTGCCTGGGCAGCGGGTCAACCGCTGACTATAGAAGAAGTCGATGTACAGGAGCCGCGTGCCGGCGAGGTGATGGTCAAGCTGGCGGCTACGGGAGTGTGTCACACCGACGCGTTCACGTTGAGCGGCGACGATCCCGAGGGTTTATTTCCCTGCATCCTCGGCCACGAGGGCGCTGGCGTGGTGGTCGACATCGGTGCCGGGGTAACTTCGGTAGAGGTGGGCGATCATGTGATTCCGCTGTATACGCCCGAGTGTGGTCACTGCAAATTTTGCCGCTCGGGCAAAACCAATTTATGTCAGGCGATTCGTCTTACTCAGGGGCGTGGGTTGATGCCTGACGAGACCTCGCGCTTTTCGCTGCGAGGAAAACCACTGTTGCATTTCATGGGCACCTCGACATTTAGCGAGTACACGGTGCTGCCGGAAATCGCCGTGGCAAAAATTAATAAGGCCGCGCCGCTCGATAAGGTGTGTCTACTGGGTTGCGGCATCACCACCGGCATTGGCGCCGTATTGAATACCGCTAAAGTGACGCCGGGCAGCAGCGTTGCGGTATTCGGCCTGGGGGGCGTCGGCTTAAGCATTATTCAAGGCGCGGTGCTGGCGCGCGCGTCGCGGATTATCGTAGTCGATACCAACCCGGCAAAATTCGAGATGGCGAAATTGCTCGGTGCCACCGATTGCATCAATCCGAAGGATTACGATCGCCCGATTCAGCAGATCATTGTCGATCTGACCGACGGTGGCGTCGATTACAGCTTCGAGGCGATCGGCAATGTAAACACCATGCGTGCGGCATTGGAGTGCTGTCACAAAGGATGGGGTGAGTCGACTATCGTCGGTGTGGCAGGTGCCGGTCAGGAAATCTCTACGCGGCCGTTCCAACTGGTGACGGGGCGCGTTTGGCGGGGCAGCGCATTCGGCGGCGTCAAAGGCCGCAGTCAATTGCCCGGTTATGTCGAGCATTATCTGCAGGGAGAAATCAAAGTGGATGAATTTATCACGCATACCATGCCGCTGGACGATATCAATCGCGCCTTCGATTTGATGCACAGCGGCGCCAGTATCCGTTC
>DATIED010000164.1:0-11841 GCA_035455965.1 Spongiibacteraceae bacterium | reverse complement strand
TAATTTAATATCGATATCGGCAACTGCCAGGGCTTTTGCGCTAGGCTGCGCGCTGCCGGCCTCTATCAGCGGTAATCGTGGAGAATAGTTTTGAGTTCATCCGTAATCGAAGCGCGCGCGCCGTTGTTTCAGCCGTTTTGCGTGCACGATCTGATCTTGAAAAATCGCGTGGTGATGGCGCCGATGGGCAAGGGCCACGCAATCGATGGCGTGCTCGATGCGAATTATGCCACGTACTATCGGCGTCGCGCCGAGGGGCAAGCGGGCTTGATTATCGGCGGTGCCACCGCGGTGCCGCATGCGAATGCCGCCAACGATATCTACGAGCCGCATTTTCACGGTGACGCCGTGCTGGCCGCATGGCGGCGCGCGCGCGAAGAAGTGCACGCAGCCGGCGGCCATATTATGCCGCAGCTTTATCACGCCGGATTACAGGGCGTGGCGATGACGCCGCCGCCATGGCCGTTGATCGGCCCATCCGCATTATGGTTACCGTCGCCGCAAGCCGATGGCAGCGCCGGTGCAACGCGCACGGTCGGCGAGCCGATGCGGCAGGCCGATATCGATGCGGTGATCGACGCCTTTGCGACCGCCGTGGCGAATGCGCAACAACTCGGCTTCGACGGCGTCGAGCTGCACGCGGCGCACGGTTTTCTGATCGATCAATTCTTTTGGGAGAAAACCAATTTACGAACGGATCGCTACGGCGGCGATGTGCGCGACCGCACGCGCTTCGCGGTGGAAATCGTCGAGGAATGCAGACGCCGCGTCGGTACACGCTTTCCAATCTTCATGCGTATCTCGCAATTCAAGATGACCGACTATACCGCGCAATTGGCCAACACGCCGGCGCAGCTCGCCAGCTTTTTAGAACCGCTGGTCGATGCCGGAATCGATGTATTCGATTGTTCGCAGCGTCGCATCGCCGAACCGACCTTCGCCGACAGCGATCTCAATTTTGCCGGCTGGGTAAAAAAACTGGCCGGCCGCCCGACCATCAGCAACGGCGGCGTCGGCCTCAGCAAAGACGCCGCAGCATTCGGCACCGCCGGTGTATACGGCATGCAGGCGACACCGTCGGTCGCCCAATTACAACAGTTGTGCGAGCGCCTCGATCGCGGCGAATTCGATTTGATCTCGGTGGCGCGCGCAATGCTCGGCGACGCGCAATGGGCCGCCAAAGTGGCGCGCGGCGCCGATCACGAATTGCAGCCGTTTCGCGCTGAGTTGATGATGCTATTGGAATAATCGCCAATCTTTGCGTCGATACACTAATAACTACCTTGCCAACCTACTGCCATATTCCCAGGGTGGCGATTGAGCTGGGATTACCTCCGGCTGCCGCCGTACTCAATAAAATCAATGCGCCGCTGCTGGCATCAATGGTGTAGGTAGCGAGAGTATTGGCTCCGTAATTCGCCACATAGAGATATCCAGCGGGATCGACCTGCAGCACGTTCGGTGTAAGTCCGGCAGTCGCTGTACTCACCAGGCTTAAGGCCCCGGTACTGTCATCAATGGCGAAGGTCGAAATGTTATTTGAGTTTTGATTGGCTACATAAACGAATTTGCCCGCCGGATCGAAGCCGACCGAACCCGGACCGTCGCCTGCTGCTACCGTACCCACCAGCGTCAGCGCCCCGGTACTGGTGTCGATGGTGTAGGCGGAAATGGTGTCGCCGCCAAAATTTGCTGCGTAGACGAACCGACCCGAAGGATCGATGCCGGTTGCAATTGGAGCTACACCGGTTGCCACGGCGCCCGTCGGTGTCAACGCCCCAGTGTGAGAGTTAATGCTATAGGTGGCAAGATCGTCGGAGTTCTGGTTCGCCGCATAGGCGAATCGTCCCGACGGATCGACGGTGATGGAGTTGGGGCTGGTCCCGGTTGGCGCCGTACCCACCGCGGTCAGTGCGCCGCTGCTGCCAATGGTGTAGGCCGAAACACTATCGGAGTTCCTGTTTGCGACATAGACAAAGCGATCCGATGGATCGATGCTGACATAGTTAGGCGCGGTCTCGCCCGGCACCGTCCCCACCAGGCTTAACGCGCCCGTGTTAGCGTCGATAGAGTAGGTCGAAACGTCATCGGTCAGATAGTTCGCCCCATAGGCAAACCGGCCCGAGGGATCGATGCTTATGGAGTACGGAAAACGCCAGGCCGGCGCGACTGACGTCGCCGTTAGTACACCGGCACCGATGCTGTACACCGAAATATTGTTGGAGCTCGTGTTAGCCGCATACGCAAACTTCGGCGCGTAATTAAGCGTCGCGACGCTTTTGCTCACCGCGATAGCGGTGCTGCCTACCCGAGCGCGCACAGTGCTGCTCGGAGACAATGCCCCGGTGCCAAAGTTGATGCCGTAGGTAAAGACCGTGTTGGTGGCCATATCCGTCACATAGGCGAATTTGCCGGAAGGATCGACGCTGACGGCAGTGGGGCTCGCGCCGGTAGCTACGCTGCCTATCGATGTCAGTGCCCCGGTATTGGTATTTATGGCGTAGGCCGAGATATCGGCGGAAATCAGATTGGCGACATAGGCAAACCTGCCGGAAGGATCGGCGCTGATAGAGATGGGGTTGTCTCCCGCTGCCACCGTGCCAATCGCCGTCAGCGCTCCAGTACTGGTATTGATGGTGTAGGCCGAAACGTTATGGGATCCCTGATTGGTCGCGTAGAGGAACTGTCCCGACGGATGGATACCGATGGATTGGGGAGCGGTTCCGGCAGCCACGCTGCCGATCGCGGTCAGCGCTCCGGTGCTGGTATTGATGGTGTAGGCCGAAATATTGTCGGAACCCGTATTGGCTACATAAGCGAACTTGCCGGAGGGGTCGATATTAACTGCGGAAGGCTGGCTGCCCGTTGTCACTGTCCCAAGCGGAGTTAAGGTGCCGTTGTTAAGGTTGATCGTATAAGCCGAGATGCTATCGCCGCCCCCGTTCGAGACGTACACAAACCGGCCCGTGGGATCGATGCTCGGAGCGGCCGGAGAAGTTTCAGCCGGTACCTCACCGACCGAGGTCAGTGCGCCAGTGCCGGCATCGATGGTGAAGGCCGATATCGTGCCTAATGAGTTATTTGCTACATAGGCAAAGCGCGCTGAGGGATCGATGCTAACGGAGTTAGGATTGGGTCCCGTGAGCGCATAACCATTCGCCTGCAACTGTCCGGTGGGGGTAACCCGGTAGATCGAAACTGTGTCGTCGCCATAATTCGCTACATAGGCGAAGCGCGGCGCGATGTGTTGGATACAGCTCACCAGAATATTACTGACATTGGCAGTGGCCACGCCGATGCCGTTGACGACGCTACAGGTCTGATCGGGGAATTGCTGCGATAGCCGCGTAACGCTATAAGAGTTGTGATACGGCACGGTGGTGGCGAAGGTAAACGCGCCGTTGGTCGCCAGCGTCAGATTATCGCCGCCGTTGTTTTGCAGCACCATGCTGCCGTGCAGACCGCTCACCGAGCCGCTGATTGTGTAGGTGTTGGTGGTGCAAGTGATCGCGACATTGCTGACATCGGCCGTTGCAATAGTACCCGTGCCATTGGCGACGGAGCAGCTCTGCCCCGTGGGTTGGCTCAATACTGTCACGCTATAGGGGCTGCCAACGGCAACGGCGGTGGCGAATGCAAACGGGGCATTGGCGGTAAGACTCAGAAAATCGCCATTGTTATTCTGCAATATCACAGTGCCGCTTAATCCCGCGAGCGTGCCGCCCACGCGATAAGCAGTGGATGAACAAACCACCACTACATTATTTACATTACCCCCCGACACAGTGCCCGCGCCGGTGCTCACCGAACAGATTGTGTTGGCGGGTTGATTCAGCACCGTGACCGCATAGGTAGCGCCATTGGCGATGCGGGTGGGAAACGTGAAACTGCCGTCGGCAGTAACGCTCAAGCTGTCGCCACTATTGTTTTGCAATATCAGGCTGCCGGTGAGGCCGGTGACGGTGCCTCCCACCGTGTAGTTATTGTTGGTACAGACCACGGCCACATCGCTGACATTACCTGCAACCGTGCCCGCACCTTTATTGACCGTACAAGTTTGTCCGATCGGCTGCGACAGTACCGTCACGCTATAGGAATTACCGTTAGCGATGCTATTTCCGAAAGTGAAGCTGCCGTTCGCTACGATGTTTAAGTTGTCGCCGCCATTGTTTTGCAACACCACGCTGCCCGACAAGCCAGCGACGGCACCGCCCACACTGTAAACGGAGAGCGGAGGCGATCCACTACCACCGCCTCCGCCGCCACCACCACCGCCGCATCCAGTCAGTATGAGAGAGAATAAAATAAGCGTGCCGGCATTTGAACGAATCAAGCGGCGCAGTGAGTTCAGCAATTGCATGGGCAACCCCAAGGATGAAAGCGATTGAGGTGCTTAACGGCTGTTGAAACTACGGAAAATTTTCAGCGGAGCTCGAAGCATCTCTCATTATTTATTTGGCGCCCAAAGTGAGTGAGTGCACGCGGCGATAATATCTTTATAGTATTAAGATAGCAACGGCACCGTTTGCCGTGCGCAAAGAAATAGGCGGAAATCGCCACCAAATTTTTAAGAATCCAGACGACTATCGGTGATAGTCGACTCGCAGCAGCGGCTTAATAAGAATTTTTTGGTCGATCGTTGTGCGCACAAAAATATCTATCGAATAGTTTCGCAAATTAACGATCAGGCAATGCAGTTGTACCGGTAAACGGATTAAACCTCCGCTCGGCCAATGCGACCCACGCCAGTGCGCCCAGATGCGGCAGGCGATAATAAAGTCGCGGCTGCGAGGGATCGGTGGCGAGCATAAAGCCGGTCGGCAACTGCGATATGCTGGAAGCGTAATACGCGCCGTCCTGCGTGCGTTGCTGTGCGATGGCCTCTTGCAGGCGCGCTGCGTCGTCGTTGCGGCCGAGTAATTTCATCAACAGCAATGCCTGCGCGCTGCCTTCGGTCCACACGCCGTCGCGCACTTCGCTGTAGGCGTAGCCTTGTTTGTATGAAAGCCATTCGTGCGCGCAATCTATTGCCTTGACGTAGCGCTGCGTTGCGCCCGGCAGTGCGAGCAGCGGCCAGATTTGCGCGTCGAGCACGATAAATGGGTTGATTTTTACCCCGTCGTCGCCGGTGCCCGTATTGAAGCAATTGCGTTTGCTATCCCACATCGCCGCAACGAATTGATTGGCGGCGCTCGATAAATCGCGCCAGGATTGGTCGCCGGTTATTTGCGCAAGCTGCGCGAAGGCGGCGGCGAGATCGGTGTTGTGTTCGGTAGATTTCCAGCGAATGATCGACGGCTGCGGTTCGTGCGCAAACGTGCCGCCGGTGAAGCCGCCAACGCCGCGCGTATCGCGCTGACTCGCGACCCATTGGCCGATGCGAATTGCGCCGGCGCGATATTTCGCATCGGTTCCCGCTTTGTCGATTGCCAACAGGGCCAGCATCGCCCACGCCATATTGCCGTTATCGCTGCCGACCTGATAGCGATCCTCAAGCCAGCGCTGCTGCTCCTTATCCCACCAACCGCCGAGTTTGATCGGCGTTTTTTTATCGATGACCTTTTTTTCGAGCGCGCCAGCAAGATAACTGTTACGCAATCGACCATCGTGCCAGAAGCGATCGTTATCGAGCGCAATCAGGATCGCATCGCCGATGCGGCGCGCCAACGGCAGTTGGCCGCAGCCGACCAGCGCGACGGTCGCGGCGGCATTGTCGTAGAGAAAGGCGCTTGCATGTAATGGCCCTTCCTCGACCGTGGGGAAACTGGCGAGCAATACCGGCCCCGCCGCGAGCGGTGCAAACTGTGCGGCCAGGTAGCTACAAGCATCGCGCTCTGCCGCACCAGCCGACCAGGACGCGTAGAGCATAGCGATTGCCGCGATGCTTGTTCGCATAAAGACCGTTCGCATACAGGTAAGTCGCATACCGATACTCCAAAATGCGGGCGAAGCGATAACATAGCAAAGCCGCACGCAAAAAGATTTCGTTTGTTTTGGCGCGACCTGTCGGTAAGCTGCCATGGTCCGCAATTTCCACGAAATGCTATGGAGCTGCCCGTGCCCGGAATCGTCGCTATCTTATTTATGCTGACCGTATCGTTAGCGCTAAACGCTCAGGAATACGCGCCGTTAAAGGGTGAATATTATTTCGCCGGCAAAACCCTTATCGACCCACCGGACGATGAAGCGCACGACACTCATATGCGCATCGCCTTGACCGGTAATGCGGCGCGCGACTTGTACAGTGCGATGAAAGTACCCGCCAAGGCCGATCGCTGCGAACCGGATAAGCTCGTTAAAATCATCGGCGGCATGCAATGCACCAGCGCCGCACATGACAGAACTTTCGAATGCAATTTTTCTATCGATATCGCCAATCAACGCATCGCCGGCGCAACAGCTTGTTAAATCTATTCGAGGTGAGTGCACTCCAAACATGAAAGACTCATCGATCGTATTTCTGTTGTCGCTGGCGTTGCTTGTGCATTTGGCCGTCGGTATCGCTGTCGGTAAAAGAATCTGCACCTTGTCGCCGCTGGTTCTTATTAATTTATTGGCGGCACTGGCGGTCTCAGCTTATTGGGCCGGCAAATGGTACTCCTATCTCTTTCAAGGCATTCAATGGTATGCCGCCGATCAGTGGCTGCCGCTGTGCGCCCTGCTGGTCTGTGGCTTATGTATTGCTTACTACGCCGGCCGAAATATCCATGCCGCTGTGTTTTGGGGTATATTTTTTATCGACCTGGCTGCCATCTCTTTTGCTTTATTATTTTTTGTGTTCTTCAAAATCAATAAATTGTTTTAGGGAAACTCCAGCTCTTTTTAAGGGATTGCGGCGACCTTTAATCAGGCGATTATTTCAGTCAACATAAATGGGCTCGCAACGCACTTCCGATTTCACCGAATTGGCAATAAAGCATTCCGCGTGCGCTTTATGATGCATGCGCTCGATATCCTCGCGGCTGGGCAGACGATCGCCGGAGAAGTGCACTTCCGGCTTTAGGGTCACCACTGTCATCGCCAGCTTGCCGTCGGCATTTTTTTCCATGCTGCCGGTGGCCGCATCGAAGTAGCGATCGACGCGGAATTTGCGATTGCCGGCAATCGCCAGAAACCATAGCATATGGCAGCTCGAAAGCGCCGCGACAAATAATTCTTCGGGGTCGACGGCGCTTGCATCCGACATCGGCAACGGCACGACATGCGGGGACGACGAGCCGGCCAGTTCGATGCCGCCATCGAAGCGCACGACATGTCGGCGGCTGTAATTATTGTCGAGAAAGTTTTGCTCGCCCCGCAACCAACAGACTTCAGCCGAATATTGACTCATCGTGCTCTCCCTTTCTGCAATCTGATCCATTGGCTTTAGCCATTGGCCCAGATGTAAATTTTTATGAATTGTGCGTTAATCGGCAATGTGCGCGCTCCGCTAAAAGCGTCGCGCGGGTAAAGTACACGATTGCGAATGATTAAAACATAATAAGACTAAAGCACAATAAATAGTGTCGCGAAAGGAGCACGAGCATGCAGCGCAGCGCCGTTATCGAATTGAACCGACGTCTGATCCAACACGTATTGGCCGACACCACCGATGAAGCACCGGGCACGATGAGTGCACCGGCCTCGTTATTTCTCGAGCGCGAACGTTGGCTGCGCGAGCGCGAGTTATTTTTTCTGGCGACGCCGCAGGTGATCGGTTTCGCCGGCCAGGTTGCGCAGCCGGGCTCCTATCTGACTGTCGAAGTGCTGAATACGCCCATCGTGGTAACGCGCGCCGAAGACGGCGTGTTGCGCGCGTTTATCAATGCCTGCGCGCATCGCGGCGCACGCATCGCCGACGGCTGCGGCGTTAAAAAACGTCTGACCTGCGGCTTTCACGGCTGGAGCTACGCGCTCGACGGCAAGTTGGCCGGACGACCGCAGGATGCCGCTTTCGATGCCGCCGATGCGAGCTGCAATTTATTGGAACTACCGGTCTCCGATCGCGCCGGCCTGCTGGTGGTCGGTCTGCGCAATAATATCGACCGACAAAGAGTCGAGCACATGCTCGACGATATTGCGCCGGCCTTCGCCGGCTTCGGTTTCGAGCGCATGCACACACTGGAAACGCAACGCTTCGAAGTGGCGGCGAATTGGAAACTGGTAGTTAACCTGAGCCACGAGGGTTATCACTTCGCAACCTTGCATCGCACTACCTTAGCGCCCTTGATGACCGGACATTCGATATTCGACGAGTTCGGCCGCCACACGCGCTGGGCCTTTCCGCTGCGGGGTATCGAGCGTCTGAATGATATTGATGAGTCGGAGTGGCCGACACTGCCGCTGGCGGTAATGAGTCACACCATATTTCCCGGCACGGTGATAGTGGTATCGCACAACGATGCACAAATGATTCGCGTCGAGCCCGGCGCCAGCCCGGATACTTCGGTGATTTATTATTCGGGCGTGTGCGCGGATCCGGCGCGCTTCGAAGAAAGCCGGGAGTCCTATCGCTTCGGCGGCGATATTTTCGGCCACGAGGATTTGCGCGCCGCGCTCGAGTGCCAACAGGGACTCGCCGCCGGGCGATCCACCATTATCATCGGACGCAACGAACCGATCGTACAGTTCTGGCATCGCAGCTGGAATGCCGCATTGATCGATCGTTAAACGCCATCGAATATCCCTAAAACCTGCTCTGTGCGATACCGTACGGAATCATTTCGTATTTACAGGGAAGATGAAGTCACGACCGCAGTTTTACGAAAGCCATGGTTGCACGAAGCAATAGTTGTACACAGAAATAGTTGTACGCAGAACCATAGCTTTATATAGAACCATCGTTTTACGCGAGTCGTATTAACGACAAATGGAGTGACTGAACATGAATACATTTAGCAAAGCCGCCATTCGCAATGTACTGATCGCCGCAGGTTTGACCGCCGGTTTCGGCGCGGTTAACGTGTATGCCGCCGAAGAGAGCGGCGCTCCGCAGCCGCATAGCGATGGCTTGAGTGCAACAATCAGCGATACCACGATCACTGCCAAAGTAAAAACCAAACTGATGGGCGAAGATAGCCTGAAGGGTTCCGAGGTGCACGTGACTACCACCAATGGCGTGGTCACGCTCGATGGCACCGTGCTCAATAAAAATGCTAAAGATGCGGCCAGTAACGCCGCGCAATCGGTCGAGGGCGTGCGAAGTGTCGATAACGATTTAGTCGTTCCCGGCGCCAGCAAAACAGTGGCGAAAACCAAACAGACCGCATCGGATAGCTGGATCACTACCAAGGTGAAATCCGAGCTGCTCGCCGATAGCGTCAGCAAAGGACTGGATATCAAAGTGGAAACCAAAGGCGGCGTGGTGATATTGACCGGTATTCTCGCCACGGAAGATGCCATCAAACACGTAAAAGATATCGCTGCAAAAGTGGAAGGCGTGAAGAGCGTGGATATTTCCGGGTTATTTGTTTCCGCCAGCTGATGGTTAGCGGTTTATCATTATATTTTGCGAGGATGCAATCATGTTAGAAACTATTGCAGTGTTGTTATTGATTCTCTGGGCGCTTGGTATGGTGTCGTCATACACCGTCGGCGGCTTCATCCATATCCTGCTGGTGATCGCGATTGTGGTGATACTGATTCGTGTCATCCAGGGACGGAAACCGCTTTAGGTTGAGTTGTTGGTTGGTGGGTTTTAGTTGTTAGTGAAAGATATGACAGGCAGCGAGCGGTTGAATAAATGATTAGAGCCGCTCGCTGCTGGTGTATCTCAAGGCTAAGAGAATCTCAAGATAGTACGCCTGCGTATAATTGTGTCTGCTATACGGTTTCCGTTTCCGCCGCGACAAAACCCTTCCAGCTATTCGCCATATAATCGACAAATACCGGACCTAAACCTTCGTCGCGCAAGTAACTGCGCGATACCGGTCGTACGATCGATTCGAATTGCGGATTCGCGCGTACGCATTTCGGGAAATCGTGGTGCAGAATTCCTGCGCGGCCGATGAAGACAAAATCGGCGCCGCTATTCAGACATTTTTGCGCGGTACCACCATCCATGATTTTGCCGGCGACGCCGAGCCGCGTTGCGCCGCGCGGCAAATCGTTGAAATAGTCGATCAACGGTTTGCCTTTAAAGTCCGCCTCGATCGGTTCTTTGAACACATCCCACAGCGACATATCGAGATAATCGAGTTTTCCGCCGGCCAGTACCAGCCGCGCCAATTCGCGCGCTTCGCCCAGCGTTACGCCGAAACGCTCCGGCGACAAGCGCAGCCCCAGTTGAAAATCGGCACCGGTGCGGCTGCGAATGCCATCGATAACTTCAAACAGCACGCGGCTGCGATTTTCGAATGAGCCGCCGTAGCGATCGTCGCGGTGATTATTGTCGGCGTCGAGAAATTGCGCCAATAAATAACCGTGCGCGCCGTGTATCTCCACGCCATTAAAACCTGCGCGCTCGGCGCGCAGTGCGGCGAGGATAAAATCCTCGATCACCTGCTCGACCTCGCCGGTGCTCAATGCACGCGCGCCGGTCTCGGCATCCTGCCACGGTGCCAACGCGGGCTGACCGGTTAAATCGCTGGGTGAGCGGCGACCGGCGTGATGCAGCTGCACCGAGGATAACGAACCGGTGGCATTGATGGCTGTTGCCAAACGCTCCAAACCCGGCAGATGATTATCGGACCAGATACCGAGCTGGCCGCTAAAGCCCTTGCCCGCCGCCTGCACGTGCGCGGCGCAGGTCATCGTCAAACCGAAGCCGCCCTGCGCGCGCTTTACCAGCCAGAGATATTCGTCGTCGCTGAGCGTGCCGTCTTCGTTGCTCTGTAAATTGGTCATCGGCGCCAGCATAAAGCGGTTGGGCATGTCCTTGCCGTGGGCAAAACTCAGTGGTGCGAACAGCAACTTGCTCATTACAAACCTCTAGTGGGAGCGATGCAGATACGGAGCCAGCATAAGGGTGCGGTGGAGTTTAAAGCGGGCAATGATAGCGAATTTTCACCGCTTGCGCAGACTGCGGCCGCCGGCTGCGCTATTCGATCAGCTCGATACGCAGACTGGCGAGCAGGCTGACCGCTTCCGGAAGACTGAATTTGGCGTCGGTGATTTTATTGGAGAATACATCGATCCGATAATTAGCCGCGTCGGTAAAATCCGCCTTGATCAAATCGGTTTGATGGAACGTACTATTGGTAAAATCGGTTTGAATGAAGCTCGCGTACTGACAGTTCGCCTCGGTGAAATCGACATCGTGCGCCTGGCAGGCCTCCAGTTTTAACTCCTGCAAATACAATCCGAAGAACGACGAGCCATTGAGCATGCATTCGTCGAATTCGAGCAGGCCGGTGAGCGCCACGCTGGGCCAGCGCGCACTGGGCCAATCGATGCCGACCAATTTGCACGCTTTGAATTTCACCTCGCGAAAGGCACTGCCTTTCACCCGCGCCGTGCTCAAATTGCAATCGGTAAAGTGGCAGGCGTCAAATTTGCAGTCGATCAACTTCGCTTCGCTGAAATTGCAATTGGCAAACTCGCAATCTTCAAAGCGCTTATCGCGCAATTCCTCGCCGCTCATATTCAGTCCGGCAAATTTTTTTGCGTAGAATTCATCGTCTGCTTGCAGTTCGCTCATCGCAGTTCAGCCATTACGGTGGGAAAACGGCGATTATAAGCTACGTTGCACCGCGATTCCTCTTTAACGATCGGCGTGAGCCTTTAAGCCGGTCGCCCACGCGAATGCTATGCCCAACAGCGCGCCCGCCGTTACATCGAACACGACGTGCTGCTTGATCGCCAATGTCGAATAGGCGATGGCCAAACACCACAGCGCATTGATCGATTGCACGACGCGGCCGA
>DATIED010000163.1:0-7242 GCA_035455965.1 Spongiibacteraceae bacterium | reverse complement strand
GTATTGCGCAACGGCGATGTCGTAATCGGCGAAGCGCGTGCCCAGTTGTGCCCGCAAACTATCGCGATAAAAAATCGGTAGATGCACAGCGGGGCCGACGCCGTAGATTTTGCTGCTGGATTGCAATAAGTTTTGGGTGCCCAACGATTGCAGGCCGATAAATGCGCTGAGATCGATATTCGGATAAAAATCCGCGCGCGCTGCTTTGATGTCAGAGCTGGCCGCTTCGATGCGCAGACGTTGTGCGGCGATATCGGCGCGGCGCGCTAATAAATCGGCGGGTAACTGCCCTGGCGCAGCGATGGCAATGTCGTTCGTGGCGATGCTGTTAAGGTCGTGCAACGCATCCGGACCGCGACCGGTTAATGCGGCCAATTGATGTTTGTAGATATCGACGCGCTGGGCACTGGCGGCAGCTTCACGTTGCGCATCGGCCAACAATGCCGTCGGCGCCTGAATTTGTGCGCGACTGATCAGACCGCGCTCGACGCGCAACTGCTGCAGCTTGAGTATGGTTCCGCGCTGCTGCACCAGATTTTGAATGAGGGTTGCATCGGCGTTGCTATGCAACAATGAAAAATAGCTCTGCGCTACCGAGATCGACAAAATTAATTGCGCTGCGGCGTGCTCGGCGTGCTCGGCCGCTAATTGTTGGCGCGCGGCATCGATAGTGGCTTGTTGCCGTCCCCAAAAATCAAATTCGTAAGAGAAGTCCAGTGCCAGCCGCGAGTCGGTAACGCTGTTGCCGCCCAGCGGTGCCGGAAAAATATAGTTTTCCGAATAGCGTTGTCGATTGACTTCGGCATTGAGCGCCAGGGTCGGATCTTTAATGGCGCGGGCGGCGATCGCCGCTTGTTGTGCCTGACGCACGCGCGCAGCGGCGATATCCATCGAAGGACTGCCGTTCAAAGCTTCGGCTATTAGTTGGTCAAGGCGCGCATCGCCGAAGCTGCGCCACCATTCCGCAGCCGGCCATGCTATCTGTGCGGCGTCCGTTTCGGCGAGGCCGATTTGCGCGGGTGTAATGGCGGTAGTGTGAGCCTGATCGGTGGATTGCACGCAACCGGCAAGGCCGAGCGCCGCCGCCGATATGAGCAGTAACAGTGGGGTGGATAATTGACGCGCAATCATAGAGGTGCCGATGGGATTACTGCCTGGAATCAATGTTAGGAATTAAATCATGGTAGCCACATTAATACAACGCTACCGTAGCGTTTCGTTTTATTCTAGACTGCCATATCGATCGCGCGTTAAGAACTACGGGGAGGCGGGCATGGCTATTAAGAAAGTAACTGGCGGACGGCCGACCCGGGAGGAGGCTGAGCAGTTATCGGAAAAAATCATTGCGGTGGCCTCGCAGCTAATGCTGGAGCACGGTTATCACAGCACCAGTATCGAGGCGGTGGCCAGTGCTGCGGGCGTTGCCAAGCGCACCTTGTATAGCCGCTTTCCCGATAAGCGCGATTTATTTGCCGCAGTCATCGAGCGTCGGCGCGAGCAATTCCTGGCACCGGTATCGCGAATTTTTGCCGCCGGTGGCGCCATCGACGAGCAGTTGACTCTAATCGGTCGGCATATGCTCGATTGGGCGCTCAAGGGAGATACCGTGGCGGTGAAGCGATTGATAGCCGCCGAGGTCGAGCGCTTTCCCGAATTGGCGATAAAGTTGCACGACGATGGTCGCGAGCAAACGATCGATGCTATTGCCGCAGTCCTGGCCGCGGCGCAAAGCGCCGGTGTGCTGCAAGTTGCGGATGTACGTTTCGCCGCGCTGCAGTTCCTGGAGATGGTGAGGGGGCCTGCGGATACGTTGGCGCACTATGGCCAGCCGGCCTGTGTCGGGGCGCGCCGCAAGCAATATATCGATCAGGTGGTGGATTTGTTTTTGAACGGCTGTCGCGTGCGTGCGACTGTGGCGGTTGCCGCGCAAAAGCGGCGCGCACGCAAAGCCTGACGGCTCCAGACCTCATTAATTTAACCGTGCTCAGTCGCCAGCACATTCAGCCAGGCCGACCAGCGCGCGGCGTTGCTGGGGAATTTAGGGTGGTCATAGCGCGCGGCAACGATGCGGGTCGAGCCGATAACGAATTGCGCACAGGCGATAAATTGCATTTGTTCGGCGTAGTTTTTTTTATGCGCCTGCGGCACTACTTTTTGCGCGGCCGGCGACCATAGCGCCGCTTGGCGCAATAGCTCGATCAGCGGTTCGACCACGCTATCGGGTGTACCGGACGGTGCGCAGAGATAAAGGCTGGCGTTGGCATCGTCAGGATCGAAATACAGATCGTGGTGAAGGACGATTTCGGCACCGATATTCATAGGCGTTGCGCTCGGCTGTAATTAAGGGAAGTGATGTCGTTTAAATGCTTTGGGCGCCGCTAATCTAACGATTGTTCTCAGGCGAAAGCGTGCCGTAAGGTTTAAAGGTAACGGAAATAGCACTGGGTTTTATCCTCTATTTTAAGTACCTGGCTAAAACGGTTGCGGGTATACATACAGGTGGTTTGCTGCGCGCTTGGCCCTCTATTACGTTTATGCGTATAATAAAAATCATTCTCATTTTCCATCGGTGGGCCGTTGTCGATTATGCAGCTTTGTGACTTACCTTACGGCCAGGCGGCTGTGGTAGAGAGTGTTCGCGAGCAGGGTCCCACCGACAATATCGCCATACGCCTGCGCGATCTGGGATTTGTGGCCGGCGAGCCGGTGCGAGTCGTCGCTCGCGGCCCAATCGGTGCCGATCCTTTGTTGATTCAAATCGGTTTTACGCGCTTTGCCTTGCGCCGTAATGAAGCCGCGCGCGTGCTCGTTAAGCCGGCTGCCTAGGCTGCCGCTACGATAGGCGCCGCTACGAACAGGTTATCGATCGATGAACATGTCCGCTTCTCCGCAAAATACCGCTCGCCGCGTAGCGTTGGTGGGCAACCCCAATTGCGGCAAGACTGCACTATTCAATCTGCTCACCGGCAGTCATCAAAAAGTGGCCAATTACGCCGGCGTTACCGTCGAGCGCAAAGAGGGGCGCTGTCTGCTGCCATCGCAGCGCGCGCTGCAGGTACTTGATTTGCCAGGTGCTTACAGTCTGGCCGCGACGAGTCTCGATGAAGCGATTACCCGCGATGTCTGTTTAGGGAAGGTCGCTGGCGAAGCGAAGCCTGATCTGATTATCTGTGTGGTCGACGCGACCAATCTGCGCTTGCATCTGCGCTTCGTGCTGGAGTTGCGCCAACTCGGTCTGCCGATGATTTTGGCGCTGAATATGGGAGATGCCGCCGCGCGGCGCGGTATTCGAATCGATGTGCCGCAATTGCAACGGGCGCTCGATATGCCAGTGGTGGAAACTATCGCCGTGCGCCGCAACGGTGCCGACACTTTGTTGGCCGCGCTCGATGGACTGTTGCCGCCAGAGCCACAAGCTTTACCCGCAGATGCCGATTTACACGCCCGCGTGCGGCAGATATTGGCGGACTGCGTAGCTATTCCACGCCGCACTGCAGTCATCGATGATGCGCTCGACCGTTGGGCTTTGCATCCTGTGTGGGGGTTGGTCATTCTCGCGACCGTGATGTTTTTCATGTTCCAGGCGGTATTCTCGTGGGCCGCGCCGGTGATGGACCTCATCAAGAGTCTCGTCGAGTCGCTCGGTCAGGCGGTATTCACGCTGTTGCCGGAAGGTCTGCTGCGCAGTTTGTTGATCGAGGGTGTGATCGCCGGTGCCGGTAGCGTGTTGGTATTTCTGCCGCAGATTTTATTTCTCTTTCTATTTATTCTGGTGCTGGAGGAGTCGGGCTATTTACCGCGCGCTGCCTTTTTACTCGACCGTCTGATGGTCGGTGCGGGGCTGACCGGTCGCTCGTTTATCCCGCTGCTATCCGGTTTTGCGTGTGCAATTCCTGGAATTATGGCGACGCGCACTATTCAGGACGAGCGCGACCGGCTGGTGACAATTCTGGTCACGCCGCTAATGACCTGCTCGGCACGATTGCCTGTGTATGCGCTGCTCATCGGTGCATTCATTCCAGCGCAGCCGGTATTGGGCTTGTTCAACCTGCAGGGTTTGGTGTTGTTTGCGCTGTATGTCGCCGGCGTCGCGAGTGCCTTATTAGTCGCCTGGGTAATGAAATATCTGCGGCGCGAGCGCGTCGAGCATGCGTTGTTATTGGAACTGCCTTCGTACCGTCTGCCAAATCCGCGCGATATCGCCATCGGCCTGTGGGAGCGCGCTTCGATATTTCTACGCCGCGTCGGTACCATCATTTTATCGCTGACGGTTCTGTTATGGTTTCTGTCGAGTTTTCCGGCGCCGCCGCCAGGCGCTTTGCAGCCGGCGATCGATTACAGTCTGGCGGGGCGCATCGGTCATGCACTGCAGTATGTGTTTGCGCCGCTCGGTTTTAACTGGCAGATTTGTATTGCCTTGGTGCCGGGTCTGGCGGCGCGCGAAGTCGCTGTCAGCGCGCTGGCTACCGTCTATGCGTTGTCGGCTACGAGCGAAGATGCAGCCGCGCAATTGGTGCCGTTGATTACGGCGCAGTGGTCGGTCGCGACCGCTTTATCGTTGCTGGCTTGGTATGTATTTGCACCGCAGTGTTTATCGACGCTGGCGGTTATTCGCCGCGAAACCAACTCATGGAAAACCATGGCGGCTGCAACCGTGTATTTGTTTGCGCTGGCCTATGCGGCTTCGTTTATTACTTATCAAATTGCGAGTCGGTTGTTATGAAGCTCTACGATTTGGTTCAAGTGTTAATTGTCGGCGGCGCTATTCTGGTCAGCGCGTTATATGCGCTCGGCCGCGTCGCGCCTAATTTGCGCGGGCGCTGCGCAATGTGGCTGCAGCGCTCATCGCAACCGCTCTGGATAAAAAATATAGGCAAAAAAATAGCAACAGATAGCGGTGGGTGTGGCTCGGGCTGCGATACCTGTGGCAGTTGTGCGCCTAAGCAGAGCGGCGTTCCCTCGCAAGCGCTGGAAGTGATGGATAAGGCGCCATTCAGTCGTTAACTGTTTTTATCGAGCGGCTCTTTAACTGTTAGCTCCATTCATCAGTGTCCCGCTATTTTGCAATTGTGTCGCGCGCTACAGGGATTTGCCAGTTGCTCGTAACGTATAGATAGACGCCGAGCGATCGCTCATCAAGATTCCCGCCAATATCCCTCGATCCCATGCACAACTGCCATTATTGTTGCCTGCCGGTAAAAGCGACTGTATCGAAACCGGTATGTTATTCGTAGTAAACAAACTACCGTTTTGTTCGTTGGCAATCGGAAATATGATGCAGCCTGTCGCATTTCCGTTGCCATCGATTGGTGTGACTATCAATACCGGCGCATTGCTGGCGTTCGGTAAAAGTGAGGGCGAGTTAAAGGCGAAAGTGTCGGCATCGTAGGCCTGCGCATCCTCGGACTGCAGCAATGTTGCGACATAGGTGAGGCTCTTCATATGATCGATACTGCGCAGCAGCACGGTTCTTTTTTGCGTTGGAACGGTATTGTTGTCGATGACGCAGCTGACAACCATGTCGATTGCGCCGCCGTAAAGGGCGGCGCTGCCTTCGTCTACCCATAAGCAGCTTTGCAGGCTTGTATCGAGTGAATCGACAAATGTTGATGCGGTTAAAGATGTGGAGGAGGATTTCCACCCCAGCAATGATAGTTCTGTCGACCAATTTCCGTCGGGCGCTGCTGCAGTCCACATAACGACGCTGCCGGTTCGATAGTCAACGCTATTGTTTACCGTATTCAAAAAATATTTGTGCGCGAACAATTTAAAGCGGCGGTTTGCATCGGGATCGCTGCTGTCCTCGATCAGCCAGGGTGTGCGGTACTGCCACTGGCCGCTGTCCGATAAGCGGGTTGCCGGGAGTAGGGTGCCCACTTCCTGATCGTATATATAATTTTTGCCACTGTCCTCGCTGTGTGCGATGCGAGTGGCCGATCGCACTATTTGACCGGAATTGTTGAGGCTGACGTCTGAATAAGCCATCCAGACTCGACCGTCGTTTGCATGTAATAACGAAGGGTCGGAGAGGCCATTGCTGATAAGCGGCTTGTTTGAGAGGGTGACGAGAGCGTAATCGCTGATGCCGCCGGTGGTCGGTTTGGCTTGAATCGATGCGGCCGTGCCGGTGCCTGCGGAGTTGCCGGCGATTACCGAAAATGTGTAGGTAGTTTCGTTGTTTAAGCCGCGAATAAGGGCGGCAGTACCGTTGATCGTAAATTGCGCGGTACTTGTACTCGGTGAAATCGTAACCGTGTAAGTAAGCGAGCCGCTGCCGTTGGTGGCTGGTGCGGTCCAGCCCAAGCTAACTGCTCTATCGCCGGCATTTGCCGCTAAACCTACCGGCGCACTCGGCACTCCCGTGGGGTTGTCATCGTTGCTGCCGCTACCGCTCCACGGGCTATGACCGCTGCAGCCGCTTAGCCATACGCAAAGCACAATGATGGACAGGGTGCGGAAACTACGCATGAGTAAACTCTCTCGACCAAAAATTTGAATAGAGGATTTATTATTTCACAAGCTATGCTGCGGCAAGGGCTATGTCGCGACAACCCGCTTCATGGCTGGCGAGCCACCATCGATCTTTTGACAGTTGTTTTGCTTTCGGGCTTTGCCGCTCTCTTAAGTTATCTGTTAGCGATGTCTTTTAAATGACAACGCCCGCAGTGCGGGCGTTGTTTGTGTCGATACTGCCTTTATTTACGCTGATCGAGCGTAACGTAGTCGCGCATGACCGGCCCGGTGTAAAGCTGGCGGGGACGGCCGATTTTGTAGCTACTGCTGATCATTTCATGCCAATGCGCAATCCAGCCCGGCGTGCGGCCGAGTGCGAAAATAACCGTGAACATGCTGCTCGGAATGCCCAATGCCTTGAGAATGATGCCCGAATAAAAATCCACATTCGGATAGAGCTTTTTCTCGACGAAGTACGGGTCCTCGAGGGCGATGGTTTCCAATCGTTTCGCGATACGTAGCAAGGGATCGTTTTGATGGCCGAGCTCCTTCAATACTTCATCGGCGGTTTTCTTCATTACCTTGGCACGCGGGTCGAAGTTCTTGTAGACGCGATGCCCGAACCCCATCAATTTGAACGAATCGTTTTTATCTTTGGCGCGCGCGATAAATTCGGGGATACGCGATTCATCGCCGATCTCGGCGAGCATGGTCAACACCGCTTCGTTGGCGCCGCCATGCGACGGGCCCCAGAGGCTGGCGATGCCGGCGGCGATGCAGGCGAACGGG
>DATIED010000162.1:0-3611 GCA_035455965.1 Spongiibacteraceae bacterium | reverse complement strand
TCGGTGATGGAGAAGCCCGACGTCGATCATATAGAAGGCTTGTCGCCGGCGATCTCGATCGAACAGAAGTCCACCTCACACAATCCGCGCTCGACGGTGGGTACCATCACCGAGATTTACGACTACTTGCGCTTGCTGTTCGCCCGCGCCGGCGAACCGCGCTGCCCCGACCATAACATTCCATTGGCTGCGCAAACTATCAGCCAAATGGTGGATGCGGCGCTGGCGCTACCGGAAAATTCGCGCCTGATGCTGCTGGCACCCGTCATCCGCGAGCGCAAGGGCGAACATCTGCATGTGTTCGAGCAACTGCGCAGCCAAGGTTTTGTGCGCGCACGTATTGATGGCATCGTCACCGAGCTCGACGATACGCCGAAGCTCGACAAAAATAAAAAGCACACTGTCGAGGTGGTCGTCGATCGTTTTAAAGTGCGCCCCGACTTACAACTGCGCTTAGCCGAGTCTTTCGAAACAGCACTGCAGCTGAGCGGCGGCCTGGCGATGCTGGGCTTTATGGACGAAAAGCGCGACGAGCTAATGTTCTCTTCGCAATTCGCCTGCTCGCAATGCGGCTACAGTATCAGCGAGCTGGAACCGCGGTTATTCTCGTTCAACAACCCGGCTGGCGCCTGCCCCACCTGCGATGGTTTGGGAGTGAAACAATATTTCGACGAGACGCGCATTGTCCTGCACCCGGAGGCCAGCCTCGCGGCCGGCGCCATTCGCGGCTGGGACCGGCGTAGCGTGTATTATTTTCACATGCTGACCTCGCTGGCTGATCACTACGGCTTCGATATCGATACGCCCTTCGAGAAACTTCCCAAGAAATACCAGAAAATTATTCTGCACGGCAGCGGCAACGAAGAAATTTGTTTCAGCTATGTCAACGATCGCGGCGATGTCTACCAACGCACGCATAGCTTTGAAGGCATTATGCCGAACTTCGAGCGTCGCTTTCGCGAGACCGAATCGCAGATGGTGCGCGAGGAACTCACCAAATACCTCAGCACCCAGCCCTGCCCGGATTGCCATGGCGCGCGACTGCGGCTGGAGGCACGCCACGTATTTATCAAAACGCGCAACCTGCCATCGATAACGATGTTACCTGTGGGCGAGGCCTTAGCTTATTTCGAGGCGCTCAAACTCAAGGGGCGGCAGGGCAAGATCGCCGAAAAAATCCTGAAGGAAATTCGCGAGCGCCTGCAATTCCTGGTCGATGTCGGCCTAAACTATCTGACGCTCGACCGCTCTGCGGAAACGCTATCGGGCGGCGAGGCACAGCGCATTCGTCTGGCCAGCCAAATTGGAGCGGGGCTGGTAGGTGTAATGTATATTCTCGACGAACCGTCGATTGGTCTGCATCAGCGCGACAACGAACGCCTATTAAAGACACTGACCCATTTACGCGATCTCGGCAACACCGTCATCGTCGTCGAGCACGATGAAGATGCCATTCGCAGTGCGGACTACATTATCGATATCGGGCCGGGTGCGGGCGTACATGGCGGCTCGATCGTCGCGCAGGGCACTTTAAAAAATATTCTCGACAACCCAAAATCGTTGACCGGCCAATACTTGTCGGGCAAAAAATCGATCCAGGTACCCAAGCAGCGCATCGCGCGAGATCCGGCTCGACAATTAATTCTGAAGGGCGCCACCGGCAATAATTTAAAATCGGTCACGCTAGAACTACCGCTCGGCCTGATGACCTGCATTACCGGCGTATCCGGTTCCGGCAAATCGACACTAATCAATAACACGCTGTATCCATTGGCCGCCACCGCCTTGAACGGCGCCGAAACGCTGCAAGCGGCGCCCTACGAGGAAATCCTCGGGCTCGAGCTGGTCGACAAATGTATCGATATCGATCAAAGCCCAATCGGCCGTACACCGCGCTCCAATCCAGCCACCTATACCGGCATTTTCACGCCGGTGCGCGAACTATTCGCCGGCACCCAGGAGGCCCGCTCGCGCGGTTATCAACCCGGCCGCTTCAGTTTTAACGTCAAAGGTGGACGCTGCGAAGCCTGCGAGGGCGATGGCGTCACTAAGGTGGAAATGCATTTCCTACCGGATATCTACGTACCCTGCGATATCTGTAAAGGCATGCGCTATAACCGCGAGACGCTGGAGATCAAATACAAGGGTAAAAGCATTCACGAAGTGCTGGAAATGACTATCGAAGAGGCACATCCCTTCTTTGAGAATGTGCCCAGCATAGCCAAGAAGCTGCAGACATTAATCGATGTCGGACTTTCTTACATCAAGTTGGGCCAGGCCGCAACCACCCTTTCTGGCGGCGAGGCTCAGCGGGTCAAATTATCTCGCGAACTCTCCAAACGCGATACCGGACAAACCTTGTATATCCTCGACGAGCCAACCACCGGGCTGCACTTTGCCGATATCCAGCAATTACTCAACGTTTTGCATCGTTTACGCGATCACGGCAACACCGTAGTCGTTATTGAGCACAATTTGGATGTCATCAAGACCGCTGATTGGGTCATCGATCTTGGACCGGAGGGCGGCAGTGGTGGCGGGCAAATTATTGCTAGCGGAACACCGGAGCAACTGTCAGAATCCGCGCGCTCATTTACTGGGAGGTTTTTGAAACCCGTGTTAGCCACACGGAGCCCCTAACGACTTAAATCAGTCGGCTCCACCCGCTTAACGCAGTCGGCAAACTTTACACCCAAATCTTGCGGCACCTTACGGAAACCCCTACATCTCTGATTCAAAAGGGAAAATAAAGTTGGCCCGCTGGTTGCTTTAGAAAATACAACTCGAAATGCAAATTCAAAATCGAGTAAAGATTTCTGAAGAAGAGCCGGCGTGCCCAAGCAACAATAAGCATGCGGCAAATCGAAAAACTGAAGAAAGTAGTCTTCGGCAAAATTGAAATTAACGCATGTGGTCGATGGAGAGAAAATATTATGAAATCGTTTTTAGCCGCTTTGCTTATTGCCGTGCCAGCTTTGGCTCACGCCTATACCTGGGATCAAACCATTAACTTTGATCCGGCACCGCAAATTACCTCGAAAAGCTCGTACAGCTTTACCCACGACCTCACCTTGCCAAACTCCGGCTATGACAACTTTGTTGTCGGTAGCGATAGTATCGACAACTACTCGTTGATCCTCGGCCTTCGGAACGACGCTATAGGCCAGATAGATTATGTCACCATTAGCCAGCCAGGACTTTTTAGCAGCTCGACGCTGAAAAACTGGTCCGTAAGAAGCGTCACCAGCAATGAAACATATCAAGGTATACTGAGCCTTAATGACAGCGGCAAACTGGCTATCACCATCAGCACCATTTTTGGCAACTTCTTCCTGGATACTTCCGAGCTGATCGCCACTGGTACACAAGGCAGCCAAGCCAGTGTTCCTGAACCTGCCAGCATTGCGCTGTTGGCCGTAGGCCTGATCGGCATCGCCGTAATGCGTCGCACCAGCCGCGCTTAATTCGATTAGCTCTGCTACGCCCGCCAGCGTTACGGCGGGCTTTTTTTTGCCCGCGATTTAGCCAACAGAGCAGCCAGCTGTGAGTAACAAGATCGCCTTAGGTCGCTAGCCTCTTCTTCTAACCCCTCTTGGCACAGATTGCGCCTG
>DATIED010000161.1:0-7969 GCA_035455965.1 Spongiibacteraceae bacterium | reverse complement strand
ACACCGACCTTACCGCACAGACATTCGACCATGACGTCGTCGGCCGAGAGACCGTTCAACTGCGCCCTCACTTGCAAGCTAATCGTTTCGCGATGATAGGTCTGATGCGCGGGCTCGGTCAGCATACTTATGCGCACGCCGCTCCATGCCGCTTTCACAGCTTTTTTCCAGCTCGCTAATTTGCGCGCATTGGCGGCGTTGCCCTCGGCCAATTTAGCCATTTGCTTGCCGGCAGGAAAATAAAATTTACGCACGTAATCCATCACCATGCGTTGCGCATTGAAGCTGGGAATAATCGACTTCATCGAAGCCTTGGATAATTTCACCCATTGCTCCGAATAGCCTTTGCCATCGTGCTGGTAATACACCGGCATCACTTCGTATTCGATAAGGTCGAGCAGATCGTCGGCTTCTTCGCGATTGCGCTCGTCGCTGTCGCTATGCGGGTGGCGCGGCGTGATCGCCCAGCCGTTTTGATGATTGAAACCTTCGCCCCACCAGCCGTCGAGTACGCTCAGATTCACCGCACCGTTGATGGCGGCTTTTTCGCCTGACGTGCCGCTAGCTTCCAACGGATATTCCGGCGTGTTCAGCCAGACGTCGACGGCGGCAACCAGACCGCGCGCCAGACCTAAATCGTAGCCTTCGAGCAAAATGATTTTGCCGATGAACTCCGGTCGCAGCGATAATTCGTGAATAACTTTAATCAGTTGTTGGCCAGGTTGATCGTTGGGATGCGCCTTGCCCGCAAAAATCAACACCGCCGGACGCTCGGGGTTGTTGAGAATGGCGGTCAGACGTTCCAGATCGGAGAATAATAAGGTCGCGCGTTTATACGTAGCAAAACGCCGCGCAAATCCGAACACCAATATATCGCGATGCGGATCGCTTATTTCACTCGTCAGCCGCTTGATCAGCGAGTGGCTGCTGCCATTGCGCTCGTATTGACGCTCGACTCTGCGACACACATCTTCGAGCATTCTATGTTTCAGCGTCTTGTGAATACTCCAGTAATGATAATCAGGAATATCGTCGATACGCTTCCAAAATTCCGGGTCGAGAAATTCACTACGCCATTCGCTAAAGCTCATGTCGAACAAGCTGACCCATTCGCGCGCCAAAAAGGTCGGCACGTGAATACCGTTGGTGACGTAATCGATCGGATTTTCCTCTGGCGGAATCTGCGGCCATAAGCTGGCCTCCATACGCGACGCCACCGCTCCGTGGATGCGGCTGACGCCATTGTGGAAGCGCGAGCCGCGCAGCGCCAAAGTTGTCATATTGAAATCGTATTCGCTGCCGGTCGCCAAACCGAGCGCCAGCATTTCGTTGAAATCGATTTTTAATTGCGACACATAGGTGGAAAAATACGTGTTCATCAATTCGCGGCCAAAAAAATCGTGGCCGGCCGGCACTGGAGTGTGCGTGGTGAACAGGGTACCGCCAGCGATTAACTCCAACGCGCTGGCAAAATCCAAACCATCCTGCACGGCGTAGCGGCAGCGCTCTAAAATTTGAAACGCCGAGTGACCTTCGTTGATATGCCAGGCACTCGGTCGCAAGCCCAGTGCTTGCAGTGCGCGCACGCCGCCGATACCGAGCACGATCTCCTGCTGCAGACGCGCTTCCTTATCGCCGCCATACAAGCGGTGCGTGATACCGCGATCGCGCTCTTGATTTTCGGGTAGATCGGTGTCGAGTAAATACAGTCGTATGTGCCCGGCCTTCGCTTCCCAGACGCAGGCCTGCACGACGCGTCCGGGAAAGTCGAGACTGATCCGTAGCTGCGCACCATCGACTAATGCCGGCGTGATGGGCAGATCCTCGCAATGATTGTCGGAGTAGTGCGCGATTTGTTGGCCTTGCGCATCGATGGTTTGAATAAAATAACCTTGCTTGTATAACAGACCGACTCCGACGAAGGGAATACCGAGATCGCTGGCCGCTTTACAATGATCACCGGCAAGAATACCTAGTCCACCGGAATAAATCGGAAAACTTTCGTGGAAACCGAATTCGGCGCAGAAATAAGCGATCAAATCTTTACCGGGAATTAATAAATCCGCGCATTCCGGTTTGATATGCATATCGAGGTATGCATCGTAGCCATTTAACACGCGCCGAAAGTCGTCCATAAACGAGCGGTCGTGTAATGCTTCGTCCAGCGTGCGTTGGCGTACGCGACGTAGAAAAACCTTCGGATTGTGACCGCTACTCTCCCACAACTGCAGATCGAGCCGCACAAATATACGGCGTACATCGCGATCCCAACTGTACAGCAGATCGCCGGCCAGATCGTTCAGTCGGAGCAGAGGCTCCGGCAGGCGCGGTTGCACTTCGAGTTTAAAAAAGGTCCCGGACATAATTCTTACACCCATCGATTTTTTTATCGCGCTCTAGTTGCGCGCTGGTAACGGAAAGCCTAGTCCTGTCACACTTTTGGTCAAGTAGTATGCGCCACCGCAACATCCAGTCGCAGGTCGGACTTTAGTCCGGTATCGATAGCACCACATTGCCGGTCAAATAGCATTATGACAAGTTAGGCGCCAGCCTTGCCACGTCCCTCGTCGAGTTGTGCGGTGCCGTCGATCAAGCTGAAAATTGTGCGGCCCGCGCCTGCAGCGCATCTTCATAGAGCTGTTGATACGCCCGCGCGCTGCTGCGCCAGGAAAAATCCTCACTCATGCCGCGCAATTGGAGCAACCGCCAAGCATCAGGCTGACGATAGATTTGCAGCGCCCGTGCCAACGTTGCCTCGAACGCGACCGCCGACGGTTCGTTAAAGCTAAAGCCATTACCGGCGGTTGCGGCCTGCGTACCGGCATCGATCACGGTGTCGGCGAGCCCGCCGACCCGATGTACCACCGGCAGAGTACCGTAGCGCAGGCTGTACATTTGATTGAGGCCGCACGGCTCAAAACGCGATGGCATTAGAAAAATATCGGTGCCGGCTTCAATGCGGTGCGCCAGTGCTTCGCTATAACCCAAATTGATCGAGACCGACTGCGGATTTTGCAGGGCAAGCTGCTGTAGCGCGGCCTCGTAGCGCGGTGCGCCGCTGCCCAACAACGCCAGTTGTACGCCCTGGGCCAGAATGGCGGGCAGGATAGCCAACAGCCAATCGACGCCCTTTTGTTCAACCAGGCGCCCAACGAATCCCAACAGCGGGGTAGCAGCGCTTTTCTGCAAGCCCAATTGCTCTTGCAGAGCGAGCTTGTTGTGCACTTTCATATTCAGCGTGCGCCGATTGTAGCGCTGCGCGATGTGCGGATCGGTACCGGGATTCCATGCGTCGATATCGATGCCGTTGAGGATACCGCTCAGCGCCGCACGGCGATGCTGAAGCAGGGCCTCCATACCGGCACCGTAGGCAGCGGTTTGAATTTCCGCGGCATAACTCGGGCTGACCGTATTAATGCGATCGGCAAACACCAGGCCGCCCTTGATAAAGGACCACTGATCGTAAAACTCCAGCGCCGCATAATGCCACAGCGCCGCGGGCAGGCCGCTGGCAGCAAAGCTCGCGTACGAAAATAAGCCCTGGTACGCGAGATTGTGAATAGTGAAAATGGTGGCGGGGCGGTTTGCTTCAAAACTCAGCAGGGCGGGCACCAGACCCGTTTGCCAATCGTTGCAGTGCACGATGTCGGGCCGCCACGCCAATGCGCAGCGATCCAGCGCCAACTGTGCAACGACGCGCGCAAACAATAAAAAACGTGCATCGTTATCCGTCCACGGTTGATTTTGCGCATCGTGATAGGGGTCGCCGGGGCGATCGAAATAAGCGGCGCAGGCCACCAGCCAAACTTTTAAGCGCGCGCCGGGAAGGCGGGTTTCGATAATAGTTGCGGTCTGCTCTGCAATTGTTATTACCGCGATGGTTTTCGTCGCCTTACTCGGTATTTTGTCGATGACACTGCGATAGGCCGGCATAATCAAACGCACATCGTGGCCGAGCGCGAGCAGCGCGCGCGGCAGGCTGCCGCTGACATCGGCCAAACCGCCGGTTTTAATCAGCGGAAAAGCTTCGCTGGTCGCGAACAGAACGCGCATTATTTAATCTTCATGCCATTTCAATACCAGACCGCTGAGCGGCGGTAGAGTCAATGTCAGCGAGTGCGGCCGCCCCATCCACGTCTGCGGCACCGTACGCAGATACGGCGCATTACCGAGATTGCTGCCCGCGTAATATTCGGAGTCCGAGTTCAATAATTCACGATAGACGCCGGCGCGCGGTAGACCGATGCGATAATCGCGCCGCGGCAACGGCGTAAAATTCAGTATCACCACGGTAAACTCGTGCTCGTCTTTACGGAGGTAGCTGATCACCGATTGCGTCGCGTCGTGGCAATCGATCCACTCGAAACCCTGCTCGGCAAAACTGAGCCGATGCAAGCTGGGTTCCATTCGATACAAATGATTCAAATCGCCGACCAGCTTGTGCAAGCCGCGATGATTGGGATAGTCGAGCAGGGGCCAATCCAGTGCACGCGCGTGCGACCATTCCTGCCACTGCCCCAATTCAGCGCCCATAAATAATAATTTTGCACCGGGATAAGTGTACATATAAGTATAGAGCAGACGCAGATTGGCAAATTTCTGCCAGAGATCGCCTGGCATTTTTTCGATCATTGAATATTTGCCGTGCACTACTTCATCGTGCGAAAACGGCAACACGAAATTTTCGCTGAACGCGTACAACAGACCGAAGGTTAAACGATCGTGATGATAGTGGCGATGAATCGGGTCCTTGCTGAGGTAGTCGAGCGAGTCGTGCATCCAACCCATATTCCACTTCATCGAAAAACCGAGGCCGCCGAGCCAGGTCGGCCGCGTGACCTGCGGCCAGGCAGTCGACTCCTCGGCGATAATTAACGTGCCGGGATGGCGGCCATGAGTGAGTTCGTTCAGCTCGCGGAGAAATGCGATCGCCTCTAAATTTTCATTGCCACCATGAATATTCGGCTGCCACTCGCCAGCCTTGCGCGAGTAATCGAGATAGAGCATCGATGCGACGGCATCGACGCGCAGACCGTCGAGATGAAATTCCTCCAACCAGAAGTTGGCATTGGCCAGCAAAAAGTTTTTAACTTCGTTGCGGCCGAAATTGTAAATCAACGTTCCCCAGTCGCGGTGCTCGCCGCGCTGCGGATCCGCGTGCTCGTACAGCGGCGTGCCGTCGAAGCGGGCGAGGGCGTGCGCATCTTTCGGAAAGTGCGCCGGCACCCAATCGAGTAGAACGCCGATGCCGTGTTGGTGGCAATGATCGACGAAAAAGCGAAAATCGTCGGCATCGCCGAAGCGACTGGTCGGTGCGTAATAGCCGGTGCTTTGATAACCCCACGAGTCGTCGAGCGGATGCTCGGTGATCGGCAGCAGTTCGATATGCGTGAAACCGAGCGGCTTGACGTAATCGACCAGACGCTGCGCCAACTCGCGATAGTTGATAAAACCGCCATCGACGTGACGCTGCCACGAGCCTAAATGCACCTCATAAATCGACAACGGCGCATGCAGCCAAGCGCTGGATGTACGCCGGCTCAACCATTCGCTATCGGACCACTGGTGCGCAATCGGCCCGGCGATGATCGATGCGGTCTGCGGCCGTCGCTCGAATTGCGCGCCATACGGATCGGCCTTCTGCTGCACCTCGCCGCTGCGGCTGCGCACTTCGAATTTATACAGCGCGCCGACGGCGATATTCGGCAGGAATAACTCCCACACGCCGCTGCCGCCGCGGACCCGCATAGGATGGCGGCGCCCGTCCCAATCGTTGAAATCGCCGACTACGCTGATGCGCTCGGCGTTGGGTGCCCAGGTGGCAAATAGAATTCCGTCGATGCCATCGACGCGATGCGGATGCGCACCCAATACACGATAAATATGCCAGTGTTTACCTTCGCCGAATAAATGCAGGTCGAAATCCTGCAGCTGCGGTGCGAAAGTATAGGGCTCGATGGCGCGGTGCTCGCGATCCGATCGATCGCGCCAGCGGACTTCGAGATGCGGAGTCACCTCATCGGCCGCCTGCCAGTATTCGAAAAAATCGGTGGCGGCGATACGCTGCATCGGCAGCCAGGTCGCGGCTTCTTTATTACTTAACAGTGATACATTTTGCGCGTGCGGAATATACACGCGTGCGCAATAACGTTGACCTTCGCGATGGCGACCCAATACTTCAAACGCATCGTGATGTCGGCCATCGACGACACGGTGCAATGCCGGCGCCAATTTTGCCTGTTTGACTGACACTTCATTGACGGAAGAAGGATTCATCGCTGCTCGATAATATTTACATAAACTACAATAGCTAAACGCAAGTTACCGCGCCAGATCGTGCGAACGATTGTACGCAACTAGAATTGTACGCAACTTTTGGCGGCTTTCTCTACGCACCTTTTAACCGCCTTCACGGCCGCAAAAAATAAGCTTAACATTCACGGCGTAATAAATGTGATCACTTCGCGCGTCGATGCATTGCGCTCACCGGAATTGGCCACATTATTGCTTTCATGGACGGTAGTATGGACGGTAATCTGCATAGTTGCGTGTCGACGCGATGCATTATGCAGCGCGGTACAACACAGGGCTGTTATACACCTAACACTGAGTCGCATACCTGCGGCTCGCGCCGCAGCCTGCCTACATAATACGGTGTCGTCGCACATAATCGAGGGTTCGATCGATGGAAAATCCCGCCTCGGGACGTTTTGTTAGCCGCCTCACCCGCGAAACACTGGCGCTGATACTCGCCGGCGGTCGTGGTACCCGCCTCAAGCAACTGACCGATTGGCGCGCTAAACCGGCGGTGCCGTTCGGCGGCAAATTTCGCATTATCGATTTTCCATTATCCAACTGCGTCAACTCGGGCATCCGGCAGGTCGGCGTACTGACGCAATACAAAGCGCATTCGCTGATTCGTCATATTCAACGCGGCTGGGGTTTTTTGCGCGGCGAACTGGGCGAGTTCGTCGAAGTGCTGCCGGCGCAGCAACGTATCGCCACCTCCTGGTACGAAGGCACTGCCGATGCCGTACTGCAAAACCTGGATATCATTCGCAGCCACCGTCCCACCTATGTGCTGATTTTGGCCGGCGATCATATTTACAAAATGGATTACGGCCCGATGCTGGCAGCCCACGTCGAGCAGGGCGCCGATGTCACAGTAGGTTGCATCGAAGTACCGGTGGCCGAAGCGCGTGCATTCGGCGTCATGAAAATCGATAGTACTAATCGCATTCTGGAGTTTGCCGAAAAGCCGGATCATCCCAATCCCTTGCCGGGGCGGCCCGACGTCGCGCTCGCATCGATGGGTATTTATATTTTCAATACCGATGTGTTGTGCCGCGAGTTGATCGCCGATCAACAGCTGAGCCAGTCCACGCACGATTTTGGTCGCGATATTATTCCGTCGCTACTCGATCGCCGCCGCGTCTGCGCATTTCCATTCCGCGATCCGATCAGCCGCGCGCAAGCCTACTGGCGCGATGTCGGCACCGTCGACGCATTCTGGGAGGCCA
The DNA here is from genome assembly GCA_035455965.1 of Spongiibacteraceae bacterium. Lineage (GTDB taxonomy): Bacteria > Pseudomonadota > Gammaproteobacteria > Pseudomonadales > CAMLJR01 > CAMLJR01. The sequence continues at coordinate 449 of DATIED010000161.1, read as the reverse complement.
ACCTAGAGCTGATCGGAATCAGTCCGGAGCTCAATTTGTACGATAGCGATTGGCCGATCTGGACTTATCAGGAACAACTGCCACCCGCCAAATTCGTATTCGACGATGAGGATCGGCGCGGTATGGCGGTGGATTCGATGATTGCCGGCGGCTGTATTGTCTCCGGCTCAGTGGTCCGGCACTCGCTATTGTTTTCGCACGTACACGTGCATTCGTTTTGCAATATCGAAGACTCGGTGATTTTCCCCGACGTGACGATCGGCCGCCACTGCGACATTCGGCGCGCGATTCTCGATCGCGGCTGTATCGTCCCCGAAGGCGAGCAAATCGGCGTCGATCTGGAGGCGGATCGCAAGCGCTTTCATGTCACAGAGAAAGGCGTGGTGCTGGTAACACCGGAAATGCTCGGGCAGGATTTCCATCACGCTATATAGTTACTACACACCTTA
>DATIED010000160.1:0-2156 GCA_035455965.1 Spongiibacteraceae bacterium | reverse complement strand
GGATTGAATAGCTATTATTTAACCTCGGATGGCAGCACGCAAAGTTATCGCACGCGCATCCGCACGCCGAGCTTTCCGCACTTGCAGCAAATTCCGTCGGTTATTCGCGGCAGCATGATTCCCGATTTGATCGCCTATTTGGCAAGTATCGATTTCGTAATGGCGGACGTCGACCGTTAACGTTTAACCGGTGACCCTGCAATCCGCATGGGGACCGTTGAGTTGAAAATAGAGACATGAATACACAAGTGATCTCCAGCGATCGTCCGCCGTTCGAATTACATTCGGACGATCGCGCGGCTATCGAGCACGATATGACGCATTACGCCGATCCGCGCGCAGCGTCGATCGATGCGTTGAAAATCGTGCAAAAGCGCCACGGCTGGGTGCCGGACGGCGCCATTTATGCGATTGGCGATGTGCTCGGTATTCCGGCCAGCGATGTCGAGGGCGTGGCGACGTTCTACAATTTGATTTTCCGCCAGCCGGTCGGCCGCCATGTCATCACCATCTGCGATAGCATCGGTTGTTTCCTCACCGGTTATGAGGACACGGTAGCGGCGATGAAAAAACAATTGGGTATCGAGCTGGGCCAGACCACGCCGGACAATCGTTTCACGCTGCTGCCCATTTGCTGTCTCGGTGCCTGCGATAAAGGTCCGGTGCTGATGATCGACGAAGATACGCATGGCAATGTCGCCGCTGCCGATGTCGCCAAACTGTTGGAGCAATACGTATGAGCGCCAGCGCTGGAGCCAATGCCGGCGAACTGCGCCCGCTGACCTATCGTCTGAAAGTCGGCGAACCGCTGCTCGATTTAAAAGCCTATGAGGCGCAGGATGGCTATGTGGCCATGCGCAAGGCGCTACAGGAAATGGCGCCGGCCGATATCACTCAGATCGTTAAAGATTCCAATTTGCGCGGTCGCGGCGGTGCGGGTTTTCCCGCCGGCGTGAAGTGGGGCTTGATCCCGATGGGGCCGGATGCTCCGACCGAAAAATATCTGGTCTGCAACGCCGACGAGATGGAGCCGGGTACCTTTAAAGACCGTTTGCTGATGGAGCATCTGCCGCATCAGTTGATCGAGGCGATGATTATCGTCGGCTTCGCGGTGCAGGCTAAACACGGCTATATATTTTTGCGCGGCGAATACATCGTCGCCAACGAGCGTCTGAATAGCGCGTTGGCGCAGGCGCGCGCAGCCGGTTATCTCGGCCAGAATATTCTCGGCAGTGGCTGGAATTTCGAGCTTAATGTACACAGCGGGGCCGGTCGCTATATCTGCGGCGAAGAAACCGCATTGATCAATTCGCTGGAAGGGCGCCGCGCCAATCCGCGCTCCAAACCGCCGTTCCCGCAGATCGCTGGCCTGTGGGGCAAGCCGACCGTTATCAATAACGTCGAAACGCTGAGCAATATTCCGCACATCGTCCTGCGCGGCGCCGATTGGTTTAAAGGTTTATCGCAGGGCAAGAGCACCGATAGCGGCACTAAATTGTACGGCGCGTCGGGCCGAGTCAAGCGCACCGGCGTATGGGAATTGCCGATCGGCACCACCGGCCGCGAAATTCTCGAAGAGCACGCTGGCGGCATGGCCGACGGTTACGAGCTGATGTGCTGGCTGCCGGGCGGCGCCTCGACCGACTTTTTGATGCCCGAGCATCTCGATCTGCCGATGGATTACGACACCATCATGAAAGCCGGCAGCCGTATGGGCACGGGTCTGATCATGGCGATCGACAACAAGCAAAATATTATTTCCGTGGTGCGCAATCTCGAACAGTTTTTTGCGCGCGAATCGTGTGGTTGGTGCACGCCATGCCGCGATGGTCTGCCGTGGACCGTAAAATTATTGCAGGCGATCGAGCGCGGCGAAGGTCAGGGCGGCGATATCGAAGTATTGGAACAAATGACACGCTTCCTGGGCCCCGGCAAAACCTATTGCGCGCATGCGCCCGGTGCGATGGAGCCGTTGCAAAGCGCGCTGAAGTTTTTCCGCGGTGAATTCGAGAAAGGCATTAAGAACAGTGCGTAGTTGTTAGTTGTTGGTTGTAGGCGCAATAAGGCGAAGCCGCATTGCGCCGGACGATCCACAGCGGCGCAATGCTCTTTGGGGCACAAGATGGTAGGGCGCAATAACCGAAGGGCATTGCGCC
>DATIED010000159.1:0-4628 GCA_035455965.1 Spongiibacteraceae bacterium | reverse complement strand
TTTGAAAAGAGTATCGGTCGGCAGGCCTGGCGCTAGTTGTTGGCTGCTGGCTGATAGTTGTCAGTTGAAAATGCGGCCGCTTTTTATCGCAGCTGCTAAACTGAAGTTCCAAATACATGCGTCGGCGCTAACCATTGTTTTCCGATGCCTATTTCCCATATCGAATTGTGAAGCGCTGATGCTGGTTGGCAACGCAAAAAAATTAAGCGTATTTCTACTCGTCTTCAGCGGCCTGCTGATCAGCGTCGTCGCGCGCGCCACCGACGAATATGTCAGCGTGCAAATTGCCGATCCGTATATCGAGTTGCATACCGGGCCGGGGCGCGGCTATCCGATTTTCTACATCGCGCAGCGCGGCGAAACCGTGCAAGTATTAAAACAGCGCACCGACTGGTACAAAGTGCGCACCGTCAAAGGTAAAGAGGGCTGGGTCGCACTCGAACAGATGGGTAGAACCCTGGACGACGGTCAGCCACTGGCGGTGAACTATCCGACATTTGCCGCTTACACCAAACGGCAGTGGGAAGGCGGCTTTATGACCGGCAGTTTTGCCGGCGCCGATACCGTCAGCCTGTATGGCGGCTATCACTTCACCACGAATATCTCCGCCGAGCTGGAAGCGGGACAGTATTTCGGCGATTTCTCCAATGGAAAATTTGCCACTGGCAATTTAGTACTGCAACCGTTTCCGGAGTGGCGCATCGCGCCGTTTGTAACACTGGGCACCGGGATTTTGTGGACCGAACCAAAAGCTACACTAGTCAACACCAAGGATCGCTCCGATCAAGTTGTCGATGCCGGCATCGGAGTGCGTTATTACCTGACACGACGGTTTTTACTGCGCGCGCAGTACAAAAACTATGTGGTATTAACCGACCGTGACACCAACCAGAATGCGGAAGAATGGAAAATCGGAATCAGCACCTTCTTTTAACGGGCCTTTTATGTATCGCCTGCAATGCCGGCAACGTATGGGCCGACAAAACGTCATCGGTCGATGCTAAAACCAGCAGCGCGGATCAAGTCATCGAGCCCGAACTGCAGCGGCGCAAACTCGATGCACCGAAAATCGATGCGCAGAATTTCGAACTCGGCGTCTACGGCGGCGTGCTCAGCATCCAGGATTTCGGCAACAATCCGGTGGTTGGTGTCAGCCTCGCCTATCACGTCACCGAGGATTTTTTCCTCGAAGCCGATTACGGCCGCTCGGAAGGCGACAAAACCAGCTTCGAAAAATTGAGTGGCGGCGCCGAATTACTCAGCAGCTCGGATCGCGAATACAGCTATTATTCGGCCTCCGTTGGTTGGAATGTGTTGCCCGGCGAAGTTTTCTTCGGCAGCCACTACGCGTTTAACTCGGCGTTGTATTTGATCGGCGGCATCGGCGGTACCAAGTTCGCCGGCGACAGTGCTTTCACGGTTAATTTCGGCGTCGGCTATCGAATGTTGCTCACCGATTGGCTGGCCTGGCATATCGATGCACGCGATTATTTATTCGATCGCAGCATCTTCGGCGACAGCGAGCGCTCCAACAATCTGGAATTGAGAACTGGCATCAGCGTATTTTTCTAAAGCACTGCTATGCTCAGAGCAAATGTTGCCGCCAAGGTTTAGTGTGATGATCAGCCAACGATTTTTAGCGATTCTGGCGCTTATATTCGGCATCGCTCATGCAGCATCCGGCAGTGCCGCCGACGCCGCGCCGGATTTCGCGCTGAAAAGCACACACGGCGATAATTTGCGCCTTAGCGAACATCGCGGCGAAGTCGTACTGCTGAATTTCTGGGCCTCGTGGTGCGGACCCTGCCGTCAGGAAATGCCAATCCTGAATACCTTGCATCAGCGCTACAACAAACTCGGTTTCAGCGTGATCGGCGTCAACGTCGACAAAGACTCGAATCTCGCCGACAAGTTATTAAAAGATATTCCAGTTACCTTTACCGTGTTGCTCGACAATACCGGCGCCGTCAGCAGCAGTTACAACATCAGCGCGATGCCGACCAGCGTGTTGATCGATCGCGATGGCAACATGCGTTTCTTGCACAAAGGCTATAAGCCCGGTTACGAGCAGGATTACGAAAACGAAATAAAGGAATTGATACGCGAATAATGCTGCAAAAAATATTTTCCATTAGCACTATCACCCTACTCTGCGCCGCGTGCAGCGTCGAACCATGGGTAAAACCCTACGAGCGCGATCACATGGCCGATCCGATTATGAGCTTCGATCGCGATCCGGTCGCCACATCCTATCTCGCCCATGTATACGGCGTGCGCGAAGGCTCGCGCGGCGGCCAGGGCGGCAACGGTGGCGGTTGTGGCTGTAATTAAGAAATCCGCGGTTAAATTACTGCGCGAAGCAATGGCTTCGCCGCGTACTTCCCTCGCTTGGGCTCCGCTCACTACATTGACTCGCAGACTTCTCAAACAGCTTTCCTTGCTGCTGTTAAGCAGCGCACCGCTATTATTCGCCGCAGTGTTGCCCGAGGAGCGTGCCGATGTGCTGTACCACCGCTATCAGGGCGGCGGCCTTACGGTCGATGGTCCGTCGGTGCTGATCCGTAAAAACATCAACGATAAAGTTTCCATCAGCGGCAATTACTACGTCGACAATGTCAGCAGCGCGTCGATCGATGTGGTGACGCAAGCGAGTAAATTCACCGATAAACGCACCGAGGAAAGCCTTAACGTCAGTTACCTGGAAGATCGCACGTTGATGACCGCCGGCTATATTCACAGCTCGGAAAGCGATTACATTTCCAAGACTTTTCACTTCGATTTTAGCCAGGATTTTTTTGGCGACCTGACAACGCTGAACATGGGTTATACCCGCGGCAACGATACCATCAAGCGCAACGGCGACGACTCGTTTGAGGAGACCGCCACACATCAGGAGTACCGCGTCGGAATCAGTCAGATTTTAACGCGCGATTTGATCGCTTCGCTGAACGAAGAAATTATTACCGACTCCGGTTACCTGAGCAATCCTTACCGCAGTTATCGCTTCGCCAGCGGCAATTCGTTTGCGTGGGCGCCCGAGGTTTTCCCCAAAGCCCGTACCAGTTCGACTACCGCTTTGAATGCGCGCTATCATTTGCCCGATTATCGCGCGGCCGTGTATGGCAATTATCGCTTCTATCGCGATGGCTGGGATGTTAAAAGCCACACTTTCGAAATTGGCTACGATCACACACTGCCGAACGGCTGGTTATTCGACGTGCATACGCGCTACTACAAGCAGACCGAAGCCAATTTTTACAGTGATTTGTTCGAGCGCTCGAATGAGTTCGATTATATGACGCGCGATAAGCAGTTGAGCACTTTCCATTCGATTGCGTTCGGTGCCGGCGTCAGTTACGAGATGCCCTTTAAAAATAATCGTTGGATCGATAAGGCCAGCGCCAATTTATATTGGGATCATATCAAGTTCGATTTCGACAATTATCGCGATGCGCGGGAACAAAGCGTCGCGCCGAGCGAGGAGTCGTTGTATTCGTTCGATGCCGATGTCCTGCGTTTCTTCTTAACGGTTTGGTACTAAAGCCTCTGAACCAGCAAAGAAAACCCATTCTTTGGTTGGCGCGCCGACCGGGTACTCTTTTCAGAACAGCCTTTGCGAAAACCATTTGGGCAGAGCCCTCCCGTTAGCATCTATCACTTTTATCGCTCTCTGCGATTCTGCACTGATAACAGATACGCTTTCAGTGTTCTGAAAAGAATACCCGATCACCGCGCGGTCAAGCCAAGTGCCAACGAACAACTCTCGATGGTCTATCTAGGGTGAATTTGGCATGGAGCTGAAGAGAGCGGTAAGGGGTGTTGTTTTCAGGGTAGAGGAGACAGTGCCGCTATTGGCAAGGACAGCACGATTAACTGCTGCCGTTGAACCCAGGAATGACGACTCGCGGAAACTGTTTAATTAAAGACTCGACCTGAAAACAATGCCCCTTATCGCTCTCATTGGCACAGACCTTAAGCTCTGCCCAGCCCAAATCAATAGAAGTACCAGCCCCATTTCCATTAAACTGCCTCATCTCACTCTGTAACCGCAAATGAAAACTTCCCGCCGATGAAAACATCGTTCAGCTGGTTCTACGGATGGAACGTCATTGCCATCACGCTGCTGTTTCAGTCGCTGACCATCGGCATGCATTTCTATTGCTTCACATTATGGGTGGTGCCCTGGAGTGCCGAGTTCGGCGGCGTCGTGCGCGGCAATATTATGATTGCGATCACGCTGTCGTCGCTATTTTCGGGCCTGATCTCGCCGCTGGCCGGGCGGGCGCTCGATCGATTGCCGAGCCATATGCTGGTATGCGGCGGGGCGCTAACGTATGCGATTGGCTTGATGTGTATCGCGATGGCGCAGCAGGTCTGGCAGATCGTCGCTATCTATATGCTGGTGTTGCCGATCGGCCTGGTGCTGACCGGTGCGATGGCGGCGCAAACTTTAGCCACGCGCTGGTTTACTAAAAATCGCGGCCTGGCGATCGCCTGCTCGACACTGGGCACCTCGGTGGGCGGCTTTACCATGCCGCCACTGGCAGCCGCACTATTGGCCGCATTCGGCTGGCGCAGTACCTTTGTGATACTCGGCCTGACGACTGCACTACTGGTGATACCGGTCG
>DATIED010000158.1:0-2912 GCA_035455965.1 Spongiibacteraceae bacterium | reverse complement strand
TGTTCTGGATTCTGCCGCTGCGCGAGCACACCGAGAATGCCGCGCGCGTACGCTTCGAAAATATGATGGCGCGCCGCGATCCGGTCTCGCCGATGTAAGGTCTATGCGATATCGGTGCTGGGCTGCTAAAGAGCTCTGCTTCTCTTATGGTTTAAGACGGATGGTCTGGTGTGTTGGCGGCTTGTGTTTATAATGGTCGCCTGTCTTCCTGGCGCGCAGCCGGGACCTTATAAACAGTTTTAGGGACACACCATGATCATCAAACCCCGCGTGCGCGGTTTTATGTGCGTTACTACCCATCCGGTCGGTTGCGCCGCCAACGTCAAACACCAAATCGATTACGTCAAAAGTCACGGTGCCATAGCCAGCGGACCGAAGCGCGTCCTGGTGATCGGCGCATCCACTGGTTATGGTTTGGCATCGCGCATCACTGCGGCCTTCGGCAGTGGCGCGGGCACGCTGGGTGTGTTCTTCGAGCGCGAAGGTGCCGACGATAAGCCGGGCAGCGCCGGTTGGTACAACTCGGCAGCCTTCCATCAGTATGCGCACGCCGAAGGACTGTACGCCAAGAGCATCAACGGCGACGCATTCTCCGACGCCATCAAACAAAAAACGATCGATACCATCAAGGCCGATTTCGGTCAGGTTGATCTGGTCGTTTACAGTCTCGCCTCGCCGCGTCGGCAGCATCCGAAAACCGGTGTGGTCTACAACTCGACGCTGAAGCCGATCGGTCAGGATGTGCTGCAGCGTGGTATCGATACCGATAAGGAATTGATCAAGGAAGTAAAATTAGTCGCAGCCACGCAGGAAGAGATCGATAACACCGTGGCGGTGATGGGCGGCGAAGATTGGCAGATGTGGATCGATGCGCTGGATGCGGCCGGCGTGCTTGCACCGGCGGCAAAAACCACTGCATTCACTTACGTAGGCGAAAAAATTACCTGGGATATTTATTGGCACGGCACCATCGGTGCTGCGAAAAAGGATCTCGATAAACGCGTCGTCGATATCCGTAAAAAATTGGCGGCGCACGGCGGCGACGCACGCGTGTCGGTACTGAAAGCGGTGGTGACACAGGCCAGCTCGGCGATTCCGATCATGCCGCTGTATTTGTCGCTGTTGTTCAAAATCATGAAAGCCGACGGTTCGCACGAAGGCTGTATCGAACAGGTCGACGGTCTCTTTCGTAATAGCTTATACGGCACCCAGCCGGCTTTCGATGCGGACGGACGCCTGCGCGCCGATGGCCTCGAAATGCGTCCGGAGATTCAGGATAAAGTGGCGGCTTTATGGCCGCAGGTCACCAGCGAAAATATCAATGAGTTGACCGACTTTAAAGGTTACAAACAAGAGTTTCTGCGCTTGTTCGGCTTTGAAATTCCAGGTGTCGACTACGAGGCCGACGTCGATCCGGTAGTGCCGATTGAAGGTCTGGTGGTGTAACGCGGAGCTAAATTCAGTTTGTAGGTCGGACTTCAGTCCGACTCAATGTTAGGCGAGAGTGTGTCGGACTGAAGTCCGACCTACAAAACATCGATGTATCTGTTCGGAGCGTGGATGACTCAATTTCAACAAGCGGAAATCGTGCACGACGTGGCTGCGCAGATATCGCCGCTGGTGCGCAGAATCACCGCCAGCAATAGCGGCGTGATGACCGGTCCCGGCACTAACACTTATATTGTGGGGCGCGAACAATTGGCGGTGATCGATCCCGGTCCCGCCGATGCGGCGCATATCGATGCGATTCTGCAGACCTGCGGCGATCGCTTGCGCTGGATTTTAACGACGCACACACATCCCGATCACTCGCCCGCCGCGGTGCAACTTGCGGCGCAAACGGGTGCTGTAGTGCTCGGTAATAAAATCGCCGACGACGGCCGTCAGGATGCCAGCTTCAATCCGCAGCGCGGCTTTGCTCACGACGAATTGTTCGTTACCGATGAGTTTCGCCTGCGGGCGATCGCAACACCGGGCCATGTCGGCAATCATCTTTGTTTCCTGCTCGAAGACGAACAGTTGCTGTTTACCGGCGATCACATCATGCAGGGCTCGACGGTGGTTATCGTGCCGCCCAACGGCGATATGCAGGATTATTTAAATTCGCTGGCTCTATTGCTGAATTATCCGCTGGCCGCATTGGCGCCGGCGCACGGCCAAATTATTCTGAAGCCGCAAGCCGAAATTAAAATGCTGATCAAGCATCGGCAATTGCGCGAAGCGCGCGCGGCGTCGGCACTGGAAAGAATTCAGCACGGTACCCTCGACGAAATTACACCGCTGGCCTATAGCGACGTTAATCCCGAGCTGCATCGTATTGCGCGCTATTCGCTATGGGCGCATCTGCTGAAATTGCAGAAGGAAGGCAAGGCCATCGAGCGCGACGGCGAGTGGCGCTGGGTGGGGTGAGCGCGACGGCCACCAACTTGTCTCCCCTATTGCATAGGGGAGATGTCACGCAGTGACAGAGGGGTGCGGAATCTTGCACGGAATTTTCTCCTGTGGCACGGCCACGACCCCTCCGCTTCGCTGCGCTCAGCACCTCCCCTACTTTGCAGGGGAGGCAAGTGATCTGCAGGGCACGCATGGCGGATCAAATGATCCGCCCTACAGGTAACTGCTCACAACAGGGAGTTTCCATGCTGATCGGTGTGCCGAAGGAAATCAAAAACCATGAATATCGCGTCGGTCTGACCCCGGCCGGTGTGCGCGAATTAGTGGCGCGTGGGCATGCTGTTGTCGTGCAGGAAGGTGCGGGCGGCGAGATCGGTTTAACCGATGAGGCGTATCGCGGTGCGGGTGCCGAGTTGATTGCGGCGCCGGCGGATATTTACCGGCGCGCCGAATTAATCGTTAAAGTCAAAGAGCCGCAGCCGCAGGAATGCGCCTGGCTGCGCGCCGGCCAGATTCTG
>DATIED010000157.1:0-7976 GCA_035455965.1 Spongiibacteraceae bacterium | reverse complement strand
TATGGCGCAGCGCGGCGCGATCGTCACCGGCATCGATATGGGCGAGGCGCCGCTGGCGGTGGCACGGCTGCACCAACTCGAATCCGGCGTCGCCGTCGATTACCGCAAAATTACCGCCGAGGCATTGGCCGCAGCCGAGCCGGCGCAATTCGATATCGTGACTTGCATGGAAATGCTCGAGCACGTGCCCGACCCCGGCTCGATCATCCAGGCCTGCGCAACGCTGTGCAAACCGGGCGGACATTTATATTTTTCGACGCTGAACCGCAATCCAAAGTCGTACCTATTCGCGATTGTCGGTGCCGAGTTTGTTTTAAAGTTGCTGCCGAAGGGCACGCACGATTACGCCAAGTTTATCCGCCCGTCCGAGCTCGCCGAATGGCTGCGCGCCGCCGACTTGAATCTGCTCAAGATGACCGGCATGGTATACAACCCGCTCACCAAACATTACAGCCTGAACGAGCGCGATGTCAGCGTTAACTACCTGATGCTGACGCGTAAACCGAATTAACGCCCACACTCCCAATCCACGCCCTGCCGTAAGCGAAATAGCTGTATGAATTCATCTTTAAAAGCGGTGCTGCTCGACCTCGATGGCACGTTGCTCGACACGGCGCCGGATTTCGCGTTCATCATCAATTTCATGCTGCAAAAATACGACCGCCCGACCATCGGTTACGCGCAATTCCGCCAGAGTGTTTCCGATGGAGCACGCGGTATGATTCAGATGGCATTCGCCTGCGGCGACGACGATCCGCAATTCGAAGCGCTGCGCGAAGAGTTTTTGTCGCTGTATACGCAACATATCGCCGATCATACGGAGCTATTTCCCGGCATGGCCGAGCTATTGCAGTATATCGAAGGCGCCGGCTTAAGCTGGGGCGTGGTCACCAATAAAGCCAGCGTCTATGCTGTGCCGCTGATGCAGGCCATGTCGCTGTCGCCGCGCTGCACCACGCTGGTCTGCCCCGATCACGTCGCGCATCGCAAACCCGATCCCGAAGCATTGCAACTCGCCTGTCGGCAAATCGGCTGCGATACCAACGAAGCAATTTATATCGGCGATCACCGCCGCGATATCGAGGCCGGCCGCAATGCCGGCATGAGCACGATCGCCTGCAGCTACGGTTACGTGCACGGCGATGACCCATGCGAAAACTGGGGCGCGGAATTTATCGTGCACGATCCGCGACAAATTATTACGATTTTGCAGCAGTGGATGGGTTAAAGATGACCCCTCTGTCACTGCGCGACCTCGCCCTTTTGCATAGGGGCGACAAGTCAGGGTTCCTCTGCTGCAGCATTGACCCCTCTGTCACTGCGTGACATCTCCCCTATACATAGGGGAGACAAGTCAGTGCCAAAGCGAATGACAGAACGACAACTTACCTCCCCTATTTATAGGGGAGGTGCCCGCAGGGCGGAGGGGTAATTTTTTAAGTGTTTATTTCGAGAATATTTTTATGAAGCCCTTTATCCCGACTCACTACCAACCGGCCAGCGACTTGCTGCGCGATCGTGTCATTCTCGTCACCGGTGCCGGCGACGGCATCGGCCGCGCAGCGGCGCTGAGTTTTGCCGCGCACGGCGCCGCGGTTATTCTGCTCGGCAAAACCATCGAAAAATTAACGGCCGTATACGATGAAATTGAACAGGCCGGCGGACCGCAACCGGCGATTTATCCGCTCAAACTCGGCGGCGCGACCTGGCAGGATTATGAAACATTGCGCGATACCGTGACCGAAGAATTTGGTCGTCTCGACGGACTGTTACACAACGCCGGCATACTCGGCCAACGCAAAAGTATTCTCGACAGCACCGAGGCCGATTGGAGCGAAGTATTACAGGTCAACTTAACGTCGAATTTTTTATTGACGAAAGCTTTGCTGCCTCTATTGCAATTCAGCGACGATGCATCGATCGTCTTCACTTCGTCCGGCGTCGGCAGAAAAGGCCGCGCCTATTGGGGCGCCTATGCGGTATCCAAATTCGGCATCGAAGGTTTAGCGCAGGTACTGGCCGACGAGCTCGACAGCACGACGAATATTCGCGTCAACTGCATCAATCCAGGCGCCACCAATACCGCAATGCGCCGCATCGCTTATCCGGCGGAAAACCCGGCGGTAAATCCCTTCCCCGAGCAAATCATGCCGAGTTATTTATATTTATTGGGGCCGGACAGCAAAGGCATCACCGGCCAGAGTTTTGATGCGCAGCAAAAATAATTATACATAGAGGGCTAAGGGTCTGGCCCCGTATATTTTTGCTTTGTAGGTCGGATTGAAATCCGACCTACAATAACGCCACTACGTGCTACGCCGATTCACCCAATACAAACCGAGCGCCAGCAACGCATACGGCAGCAGCGATAACGCATCGGCATGCGGGCCTGTAAAAAATGGATTATGTAGCGCCGCCCAATCTTGGGTGGCTTTGTCGAAATCGGTCAATAACCCTGCGCTAAATGCGATCACGATACCGGCCAATGCACCGCCGGCAATGTAACCGGAAGCCAACAACACGCCGGCGCCGCGATCGCTTTCAGCATTCAACTGCTCGGCGTCGAGCGCAGCAAATTCCGGCTGCTGCCGCCGCCGATAATCGACCAGCCAGCGCACCATGCCGCCGATGAAAATCGGTGCCGAGGAAGACAACGGCAAATACACGCCCACCGCAAACGGCAGCGATGGCACGCCGCACATTTCCAGCACAAGAGCGATTATCACGCCGAATAAAACCAATGCCCAAGGCAACTCCCGATCGAGAATGCCCTTGATAATGTACGACACTAAAACCGCTTTTGGCGCTTCGAATTTACGTACCTCGCTGCCGTCGGGCCGCACATTATGAGTACCGTTGATACCGGGATCGGCCAGATATATCGCTGCGCCGTTATCGTCGACCAGGTATTTTCCAGCCGGCGCAGCAATGCTGTCGGTTTTGTGCCAAACGCGATAACTATTTGCATCCTGTTGCGCCTGCGGACCTTGCAATTTTTCGATCGATGTCAAAGCGCGAGCATCGGTGTGCAGGCCCGGTGCAATTTGCGCAATCGGTACATACACAGTGGCTGCATCGTTGAGCTTTAATAACACCGGTCCCAGCACCAACGCCGAGGCCAAGGCACCGATAATAATTGCATATTGCTGCAGGCGTGGCGTCGCACCGACCAGGAAACCGGTTTTTAAATCCTGTGCGGTAGCGCCGGCATTCGCGCAGGCGATACAGACAATCGCACCGACCGATAGCGCGGTGACGTAATAGCTCGCATCGGTCCAACCCATCAACAAAAAAAACAAACAGGTCAATAGCAAGGTTGCGACCGTCATGCCGGATACCGGGTTGCTCGACTGACCGATTTCACCGGTAAGCCGCGCGGATACCGTGACGAATAAAAAGCCACACGCCAGAATCAATAACGCGCCCAAGCCGCTCATATGCAGCGGCGGCGCCGACACAATCGCCACTAAAACTGCCGCACAACCGAGCAACACCCAGTGCAACGGGATTTCGCGCTCGGTGCGCAGACGCTGTAATTCCACACCGGCAAAATCGCCGAAGCTACCGCGCAAACTTTGCCAAATTGTCGGTAGCGCCCGCACCAGACTCACGATGCCGCCGGTCGCCACCGCACCGGCACCGATATATAAAATATACGCGTTGCGAATTTCGCCTGGGCTCATCTCCGCGATCAATTTGGTGGCGGGCGCCAGTGGCAAGGCGAGGCCGTCGCCGAAAAATCGGATCAACGGAATGAGTAATAGATAAGCCAATACGCCACCGCTACACATAATCGCCGCAATACGCGGACCGATGATGTAGCCAACGCCCAGCAACTCGGGGGAGATTTCCGCAGCGACGGAAGCGCCTTTAAGCGGCGCGCCGAAAATTGCCGCCGGCACTTCCTTCCAGCCTTTCAGCACTACATTGATTATTTTGTACAACAGACCAACCGCAAAACCGACAAAAATAATTCGCGCGCGCCGATCGTTTTGACTCGGTATTACCACCGCGCCGGCCGCAACGTTCGGCTCATGCGTTTTCGATAGCTCCGCTGCAATCAGCACGCCGGCGCAGGCCGTGCCCTCCGGAAATTTCAACTCCTCGTGCCTGGCAACAATCAAAGTCCGGCGCAGCGGAATCATCATCAGGATGCCGAGCAGTGCGCCGAGCACCGCCACCAACAATACGCGACTAACCGTCAGATCAAAACCGAGAATTAAAATGGCCGGCATCGTGACGCCAAGACCGAATGCGATCGACTCGCCAGCCGAGCCCGCGGTCTGCACTATATTATTTTCAAGAATGGTGGAATCGCGCAGCCCCGTTTTTGACAGCAGGCGAAAAAATGTAATCGCAATGACCGCGACCGGTATCGACGCGCTGACGGTGATACCGACCTTCAATACCAGATACAACGAAGAAGCGCCGAACACCATGCCAAGCAGTACGCCGAGCAACAACGCTTTAATAGTGAATTCGGCAGGTGTTGCTGTAGCAGCAATAAACGGTTGATACGGGGGATTCGAAGGACGCGCCATGAGTTGTTATAGTGCCTGAAGAATTCAGCAGCACTATTGCATAGAAGCGCGGGCAAAAAAAGTGCGGAGAACCGATGAGAAAATTATTAGGATAGAAGCGCCAGAATATGACTAACGGTCAAATGCAAAAACAACGGCAGGCATGATCGCTGCTGCGAAGATTTAGCCCCCTTTGCAAAGGGGCGCGAAAGCAAGCGGGGGATTTTACGGACTTGCAGAATACTGCGATCCCGCAAAATCCTCCTCGCTCCCCTTTACAAAGGAGAGGTAGATCAGCGTTTAACTTTGGCCAGTCTTTCGTAAAACTTCGGCAGATCCTGCGGGCCTTTACAGAATAACAGCGGCAACGCTTCCAACATGGTCGCACCGGCGTCGATCATCGCATCCAATCCTTCCAGGGTCTTTTCGAAGTTACCGCCGTTGGCATCGAACTGTGGCGCGATCTGCACGCGCACTTCCAATGTATTCGGATCGCGACCGGCGGCGGTATAAGCGGCTTTAATACTTTTCACGCCAGCTGCGATTTCTTTCGGATCGTACGAAATCGGAATCCAACCATGGCCCAATTCAGCGATACGCTGACAATTGCGCGGCGTCGGCGCGATACCGAACCACACCGGCATGTCGCGACCCTGCACCGGGCGCGGGAAGGCATGAATTTTATCGAATTGCACGGTATCCAGATTCACGCTGGCCGGCGCCTGCGACCACAGTTCGCGACAGACGCGCATCTGCTCCTCCATGCGCGTCAAACGCCCTTCGAACGGAATGCCAGAGGCGATATATTCCTCCTCCTGCCAGCCGGTGCCGATGCCGATTTCCAAACGGCCGCGCGAAATTACATCGAGTGTGGCCAACTGTTTGGCCAGCAATACAGCGGGACGCAATGGGCTGATCAACACGCCGGTGGACAAACGAATATTGTCGGTGCAGCCAGCGATCGCGGACAATGTCGCGATCGGCTCGTACCACGGTGTGGTCAACGGCGCCGGGAAATCGCCGTACGGATAGCGGTCGACACGCTCGCCCATCACCACATGATCAGTCATGCTGACCTGATCGATGCCAACCTGATCAGCAATGCGAATCGAATCGATCACGCCGCGCAGATCGCCGCCAAAAAAATCCTGCATCCCGTAGATGCCGACGCATACTTTCAATTTGCTCATTATCGTCTCCGCTTAACAGTTATCATTTTGCTCACTAGCCTCCCCTGCAAAGTAGGCCCTCGATCGGTCTACAAGGAAGGTGCTGAACGAAGTGAAGCGGAGGGGTCGGTTTCCTCGGACAACCCCCGCCCTTCGGGCATCCCCTTTAAACCCTGCGAGCCCTATTGCATAGGGGGAGCAAGGTAGAAGATCAGCCTAACACTGCCCGACAGCACCAACCACGATCGAATCAGTCAATCGACATGACCCGACCGGTCAGTCGCGGCGACATCAGCGCTCAGCGCATCTTTCGCACCTTGAAATTACGGCCTTTGATTTTGCCGTGCGCCAGGCATTGCAGCGCCTGATTGACATGTTCGCTGGCGATTGCCACATAGGCGTGGAAATCCGAGATATCAATTTTGCCGACCGCACTGCCATCGATGCCGCCGACACCGGTCAACGCACCGAGAATATCGCCGGCCCGCACTTTATCCTTGCGGCCCGCATCGATACAAATCGTCACCATCGGCGCGGCCAGCTCGATATCGTTGTTGGCGCGCAGCTTATCCAACTCACCAAGCACGATCGGAAGCTTTTGATAGGCTTCGATCGCAGCGACCCGCCGCGACTCCGCCGGCGTATATAGACTCAATGCCAGGCCTTCATTGCCCGCGCGGCCGGTGCGGCCGATGCGATGAATATGTACCTCCGGATCGCGCGACAATTCGTAATTGATGACCGCCGCCAAATCCTTGATATCCAAACCGCGCGCGGCCACATCGGTGGCCACCAGAATCGGCATACTTTTATTCGCGAACCGCACCAATACCTGATCGCGCTCCTTTTGCTCCATATCGCCGTGCAACGCCAATGCGGCGAAACCACGCTGCTGCAACGCATCGGCCACTTCCTGACATTGCACTTTGGTGTTGCAAAAAATTGCGGCCGAATCGGGCCTATAGTGCTCCAGCAGCTTGATTAAAGCGCGACTACGGGCGGCGGGTTCCACTTCAAAAAAGACCTGCTGAATCTGTGCTTCGCTATGCGTCGATTCGACACTGACTTCAATCGGGTCGCGCTGAATCGAAGCGCTCATCGCTTTAATCGAATCGGGGTAGGTCGCGGAAAATAACAAGGTCTGGCGCTGCTTCGGCAGCTCGCCGATAATGGCAGCGATGGCGTCGGAAAAGCCCATATCGAGCATGCGATCGGCTTCGTCGAGCACCAGCGTGTGCACGTGTTGTAAATCCAGGGTATTTTTTCGCAGATGATCCTGAATACGACCCGGTGTGCCGACGATGATATGCGCACCGTGCTCGAGCGAGCCGATCTGCCGGCCGATCGATACGCCGCCGCACAAGGTCAGTACTTTAATATTGTGCTGGAAGCGCGCCAGTTGGCGAATGTCCTTGCCGACCTGATCAGCCAACTCGCGTGTCGGACACAACACCAGCACCTGAATGCGAAACTCTTTCACGTTCAGCTTGCACAACAAACCGACGCCGAACGCAGCGGTTTTGCCGCTACCAGTTTTGGCTTTGCCGATTAAATCGCGATTCTGCAAAATCGGCGGCAGACTCTGCGCCTGAATCGGCGTCATTTGCGTAAAGCCGAGGCTGGTCAGATTATCGAGCATCGCCGGCGGCAACGGCAGCGCAGCGAATAGCGTGGTGGTATCGGGTGTTGGGGTTTGATTCGTCATAGGCGCGCATAGTCTTACTCGGCGCCTCATAATGCAAGCAGAGAGCGATAGCGACGGGGCTAAGCGCTCATCAAAACCAAATCGCAACCGCCGAATACAGGGTTAACAGAACAATCGTCACGCTAAAAGCGCGCCGCCCATAGTCGATCGGTTAAGAATCGTCTTAGCAGCGCCCCCAGCAATACCCAACCAGCAATACAGGGCAGATTCACGCCGGCAAATACCCCGCACAAAACCAGCACGGCCAACCCGAACGGTTGCAGATTCGGCGTAAACGCCGCAGCACCCGTGATCGCCATCACCCAGGCTTTGGGGTTTGCAAGTTGAAATAGCGCAGCAGCGCTGAATGGCATCGGCTTGGCAAATGAATTGTTGCTCGGCGCAAGCGCAATAGAGCGCAACTGCCAGGCAAAAAATAATAGATAAGCAGTGCCGAACGCTTTCAAAATAAAATATGCACCCGGCAAGGCGACAATTAACGCACCGACGCCGACCGCGCACAACGCCACCAGCGCGCCGAAGCCGAGCGCCACTCCGAGCATATGTGGAATCGTGCGCATAAAACCGAAATTGATACCGGAC
>DATIED010000156.1:0-2041 GCA_035455965.1 Spongiibacteraceae bacterium | reverse complement strand
GTTTTTCGCTTAAAGACATGCAGCACTTAAAGATTAATAACGGCTGATTTGCAGTCGCAGTTCCCGGCAGTGGTGAGCACTATGAAAAGTTTTGTAGCGACCGATATGCGCACGGCCTTGCGAATGGTGCGCGAAGCGCTGGGCGACGATGCCGTGATCTTGTCCAATCGACGCGTCGCGGCCGGCATCGAGTTGGTCGCCGCCAGCGAGATGCCGCCCGAGGCGCCGCCGAGCGCAGCGGCGACGCGCCAGCCGCGGACTACTGCCGCCGAACGCCGCTATGACGATTCGGGCGAAGTGTCGAGCGGCGCTAACGCTCGTAACGATTCTGTCTTTAACAATCCGGGTCGCCAGGAAAATCGCAACGGCGGCTGGTGGCAAATGCAGCAGGAATTGCGCTCGATGCGCGATTTGATGGAGCAGCAGTATTCCAGCTTTTCATGGCAGCAGTATCGCGCGCAGCGGCCGGCGCACGCGGCGATGTGGAGGCGCCTGCAGCGGCTCGGGCTGGCACCCGAACTGGTTCGGCAATTGCTCGATGAGTCGGGTATCGGCGACGCTGCCGATGCCAACGCTACCTGGCAGCAGTTAATGGCCTGTTTAACCGCGCGCATTCCGCTGGCGACCGAAGATTTAGTGGCGGCCGGCGGCGTATTCGCGTTCGTCGGTCCCACCGGCGCCGGCAAGACAACCACCATTGCCAAGCTCGCGGCGCGTTATGTATTGGAGCATGGCAATAGCGAAGTGGCGCTGATCACCACCGACAGTTATCGTATCGGCGCGCATGAACAACTGCGTACGCTGAGCCGCATCCTGAATATTCCGTGCAAGATCGTCGGTGCGCAGCTCGATCTCGCGACTGCGCTGTACGAGTTGCGGCAGTGCCGGCTGGTGTTGATCGATACCGCTGGGTTTAATATGCGCGCACCCGAATTGCAGCAGCAACTGGCGACGCTGTCGGCGCTGGGCGATCGGGTGCGTTGCCTGCAGGTGCTGGCCGTCAACAGCCAGCAGCAAGTATTGCGCAACGCGCACCGGGTTTATCGCCCGGCCAATCTGGCGGGCTGCATCTTTACCAAGCTCGATGAGGCCGCCAGTTTGGGCGAAGCGCTCAGTCTGCTCGTTGAAACCGGCGTGCCGTTGGCTTATGTTGCTGATGGTCAGGCGATTCCCGGCGATATCGCCGGCGCGCAGGCAAAAACTCTGGTGGCGAAAACGATTGCGCTGGCTAAACAAGTCGAATGCGACGAGGATCAATTGGCGCAGGCATTTGCGCTGCCGCGCAGCGCCGCCTCGGCTTGAGTCCGTGGCGGTTGCGTAATGCTGTCGGATACGGCGTTGCCAGTTAGTGTTTGGAAATAGCCGCCGCAACGAATTACCGGTTGCTGCAAAGCAGCTACAATTAGCCGATCTTTCACTTCCGGCCAATCGGTTGGTATAAGCATTAGGAGTTGGCACTGGGATGAGTAGCATGCACCCGGTTCAAGTTATCGCCGTTACCGGTGGTAAGGGTGGCGTCGGCAAGACCAGTGTCTCCGTCAATCTGTCGGTCGCCCTGGCGCAGATGGGTCGGCGCGTGGCGCTATTGGATGCCGACCTGGGGTTGGCCAACGTCGATATTATGTTGGGGCTGAACGCCAAACATAATTTGGAGGACGTGCTCGCCGGCACTTATTCGCTGCTGGATATCATGCTGCAAGGCCCCGGCGGCATTCGCATTATTCCGGCCTCGTCGGGCACCCAGCACATGTCGCAATTGAGCGCGCTCGAGCACGCCGGATTGATTCATGCTTTCAGCGAAATCAGCGAGCAGATCGATGTGCTGATCATCGACACGGCCGCCGGTATTTCCGATTCGGTGATTAGTTTCGTGCGCGCCGCCCAGGAAGTCCTGGTGGTCGTCTGCGACGAGCCGTCGTCGATCACCGATGCCTATGCGTTGATGAAGCTGCTGAATCGCGATTACGGCGTATCGCGTTTTCGCGTGCTTGCCAACATGACACGCACCGCGCAGGAGGGACAGAATTTATTCAATAAGCTG
>DATIED010000155.1:0-8193 GCA_035455965.1 Spongiibacteraceae bacterium | reverse complement strand
GCCGATCGATGCCATGCGGCAACTCCGGCCGATGCACATGCACCTCGCCGCTCCAGCCGTCGACGCGCAAACCGAGGCAGGCTTGCAGCATTATAAATATCGAGCCGGCAGCCCACGCCTGCGGCAGGCATGCGACTGGATACGCCACCGGCGGCTCGCCGGGAGCGCGCGCGAAGCCGCAAAATAATTCCGGTAATTGCATCCCGAAGTTGACCGCTGTTTCGAACATTTCGTTGATCAGCCGAGTCACGCCGCGGCGCTCGCCGTAGCGCGCGAGGCCTGCGGTGCAAAGCCCGGTATCGTGCGGCCAAACCGAGCCGTTGTGATAAGACATCGGATTAAACCGCGCCTGATGCGGCGCCAACGTGCGCAGTCCCCAGCCGCAATCGAAGGCACTGGACAGCAGCAGGTGGCCCACTTGTTCGGCGCGCTCGGCACTCGGCAGTCCCGTGAATAAAAGATGGCCGGCGTTGGAGGCACTTACCCGACACAGCGCGCCGTCGCCGCCGATGGCCACGCCGTAGAAGCACGCCTCCGGCATCCAGAAGCGCTGTTCGACGGCAATGCGTAAACGCTCGGCGCGCTCGCGCCAGCGCCGCGCCTCGTCGTGCGTTTCACGCCGCTCCGCCAGGTTCGCCATGGCGCTGAACGCGGCGAATACATAACCCTGTACTTCCACCAGAGCGATCGGCCCCTGCGGAAAACTGCCGTCGGCGTGAAAAATAGAATCCTCGCTGTCCTTCCAGCCCTGATTGGACAGACCCGTTTGCGCGGCGCGCGCATAGCTGAGAAAGCCATCCGGGTGCGTATCGGCGACGCTTTCGATCCAGCCGCAGGCCGCTTGCAGCGCCGCCCACAATTCATCGATCAGCGTCAGATCGCCGGTGCGGTCGGCGTAGGCGCCCGCCAGCATCACAAACAGCGGCGTGGTATCGACACCGCCGTAATATTCGCCGAACGGCAATTCGCGCAGCGCGGTCATTTCGCCCTTGCGCGTTTCATGCATGATTTTGCCCGGCGCGGCATCTTGAAACGAAGATTGTTCGCGCGCCTGATTGCGCGCCAGAAAACGCAGTACGCCGCGCGCCAGACTCGCATCGAGCCACAGCATTTGCAGCGCCGTGATAATTGCATCGCGACCGAACGGCACCGAAAACCAAGGTATGCCGGCATACGGATACGGGCCGGTCTCCAGCTCGCTGGTCAGCAGCGCCAGATCGGCGCGCGATTTTTCCATCCAGTCGTTGAACAGCCGGCCCGAGCTGCGCAAGCGCGCACCGCGCCGCGAGCGTATGCGCATGGCGCGGCGCGCGTTCGCTGCCGCCGCGCGAAAGCGTTCGCGGCTCGGCACAATGTCTTGCTCGGGGCCCACCTCCAAATAAATTTCGCTGTGGCTGGCAGCCGCCAGTTGCACATCGAAGCATGCCCGCTCGCCAGTCAACTCGATGGGACTCTGCGAGAACGCCAGCGCCGTGCTGCGGTGCACGCCGTCGAGGCCTTCGTAATCGAGGGTCACGCGCTCGCGCTCGATCTGCGCCGGCAACACACGACCGCGCACGCTGCGCTGTACACCGCGCACTTCGAACATATCGCGAAAATCGGCGGCAAAGGTCAGCGCCAATGGCACACCGGCCGCCTCGGTGCCGAAGTTGACGCAGCTGATGCGCTCGTACATACGCTGCTGCCATACAAAGCGCGTGCGCTCGATATGAATGACGCCGCGCGGCAGCGAGCGGCCGCCCAGCTCGGGCAGTGGCTGATTCGTCATGTTGGATTTAAACAATACATTGTCGCGACTGGTCGCTGCGCTGAGCAGCGAAGGCTGCGCGCCGTTGATCGTTAGATGAAATTTCGAAAGCACGCGCGTGTCGTTGCGAAATAAGCCATCGCCGGTGCCGACAATATCGCCGAAGCTATCGGCGACGACGAAGGTATCGGCATCCTTCAGTGCATAAAAACGCTTCGGATCGCGTGCGGCCGTCATACGTTGCTCCTTCCGCAAGTTTTTGTGCCTTCTACTTCTTAACAAACGCCCTATACCGTAAGTTCTCTATGCCGAATTTTTTAGCGGCAATTTCTGCAGCGGCATTTGCGCCGGTATTTGCAGCGCCGACAATGGCTCCTTTTGTTCGAGCAGGCGCCGATACAACGCGATATAGCGCGCCGCCATGGCCAGCGCCGAAAAACGCCGCTCGAATATTTTGCGCACGCGCGCGCGATCGATTTGCCCGATGCTGTGCAGCGCCGCCACCGCTTCCGCCTCGGAATCGACGATCGCGCCGGTGATGCCGGGTTCGACAATCTCAGGCACCGAGCCGCAATTCCACGCGATCACCGGCGTACCGCAGGCCATCGCTTCGATCATCGCCAGCCCGAACGGCTCCGGCCAATCGATCGGAAACAATAACGCGCGTGCATTGCCGAGAAACTCCGATTTTTGCTCGTCGCCGATCTCGCCGATAAATTCCACCCCCGGCCGCGTTAACAACGGTGCGATTTTTTCCTGGAAATAAGCGCGATCGCTGGCATCGACCTTGGCGGCAATTTTTAATGGCATACCGGCGCGCTGCGCGATATCGATGGCGCGGTCGGGGCGTTTTTCCGGCGATATTCTGCCGAGGAACGCCACATAATCGCCGCGCGGCTGCGCACAGAAACGATAAATGCCCGGACACAAACCGTGATATACCGTGCCCAGCCAATTTGCCTCCGGCAACGGCTCGCGCTGCCGATCGGAAATCGAAATCAGCGGATATTCCTGCCAGCGCGCAAACGTTTCCGGCAGATCTTTTAAATCGAGCCGGCCGTGCATGGTGGTCAGCGTGCGTTCGGCCATGTGTTCAAAAAATGGAAAGTGCAATAAATCGATATGAAAATGCAGCAGGTCGAACTCAGCGGCGCGCTCGCGCACTTCGTGCAGCATGCTGAGATACGCGGCGATATCGGCTTTAAGCGGGGACGGATCGAGCCGTATCGCCTGATCGCGCACCGGAATCAATTTAGCATCGGTGCGCGCATCGGCACTGGCGAACAAGGTGACATGGTGGCCGAGCTCCACCAAGGCATCGGCGAGCGCCGCGACAATACGCTCCGTGCCGCCATATAAACGCGGCGGCACCGCTTCGCACAGGGGTGCGATCAGCGCAATTTTTAAAGTCGATAGGCCATTAATCACTTTATTGGGCACCGCCTTAGAAGATGTTCCACCTGAAGTCTTCATTTCAATCTCCGACAAAAACGCCGCCCGGTAAAATTTGCGGCAAGTAAGGCCAAAAATTTTCAAAGTAAAACTTTCTCGATGCGCGTTTTACGTTGCTATCCTGCATTTATCGCGACAAATCGATGCAAATTCCTGACTGTCGAGTTCGCAGACCATCATTCTGCGGTGAACTCTCCATAGCTCAAGCAAGAAGCCTGCAAACATTCGTATCGATAAATGTACGCCCGCAGCGTTGGGTACCGATTCTTGGAAGTTGACGCGGCTGTGCCCGCGCTTGATGGGCAATTTTTATGAATGAAGCGGCAAAATTTTGCTTCGAGTGCAGTGCAGTACGAAATAAAGGAAAGCGGCGGCGCGTGCTGGAAGGAAGAGTTAACGGAACAGCTTGCGTAATTTTATTTTAGCAATTCAGCGCGGCCGACGATTTAAACGATGGCTGATCAATAACGGCAGCCGAAACAAAAAACTCAATAACAGACGCGAATGCATCCAGGTCAGTAAAATATTGTCGCGCACGTAGTTGAAATGCGAGACGCCGCCTTCGTCGCTGCGCAGATATTTAACCGGGGCCGGTAAATTTATCGGTTGCACGCCGAGCCAGCATAACCGCACCGCCACCTCCGGATCGAAATCGAAACGGCGCATCCAGCGATTTTTTTGCATGACTTGCAGCAGCGGCTCGATTGGATAGACGCGAAAGCCGAACAGCGAATCGCCGATGCCCATCCATAACGTTTCCAGATTGGCCCAACCGTTGGAGAGACGGCGCCCCTGCACGCGCAGATTCGGCGCCGAGGCGTCGAACTGCGGCAGGCCCAGCACCATGCAAGCCGGCTGTTGCTGCGATGCCACCATGAACGGAACGATGCACTGGGGCGGATGCTGGCCGTCCGAATCCATCGTCAATATATGGGTGTAGCCGGCGGCAAGCGCTAACATTATGCCGTGCATCACCGCTGCGCCTTTGCCGCAATTTTTTGGCAGCACCAATACGCGCAAGCCGGGATCGGTGGCCGCCAGTTGTTGTAACCCCGCCGCCGTGCCGTCGTCGCTGCCATCGACCACGACCCATACCGGCTCCCATTGCGCGCGCGCGGCATGCACGGTGGCATAAACGGCCGGGCCGGGATTAAAACTGGGGATCAATACCAAATGCGTGGTCGAGTGTTCAGGCATAGGGCTGGCGCTCGCGAAAACTTATTTCGGTTGCGCTTTGCGCGCCAGTGCTCGCGGCCAGCGGTGGCTGCAACGCTGCGCCATGCAATTCGCCGCGCAGATACGCTTCGATACCGGCGACAAATTCAGCGGCGTTGCCGGACGGCGCCTCGAAGCGTTTGCCGAGCCGAATTTTATAGCGCATCGGCATACTCGGACGACGCAACAACGGCCAGCCTTTGCTGAGAAAAGCCGAATCGGTTTCGATGAGTAATGTTTGCACCGGCACCCGCGCGCGTTTTGCAATCAGACCGATACTCGGCTTGATCGCGTTCAGCGGTGCCTCGACCGTGCGCGTGCCCTCGGGAAAGATCAGCAGAAAAGTGCCGTCGTCGAGCGCGCGCACCGCGTCTTTAATCATCCGCAGCGGCGGATCGTTGCGGATATAGCGCGCGAGCCGCGCCCCGCTGCCGAATAAGACATTATCCATCAGCGACGATTTCATAATGCAGGCAATGTTCGGAAATTTTGAGATCACCATCACCGCATCGAGCAGGCTCGGATGATTCGGCGCCAGAATCAAACCGTGCGGCTCGTCGTATAAGGCATCGAGCTCGGATAAATCGAAACGGCATGCCGCCATCGCACTCAACGCGCGCAAATACACGCGAAAGCCCAGCATGACGACGCGGCGACCGAGCACCTCGCCGCGCCGACCCGG
Organism: Spongiibacteraceae bacterium; assembly: GCA_035455965.1. Taxonomy (GTDB): domain Bacteria; phylum Pseudomonadota; class Gammaproteobacteria; order Pseudomonadales; family CAMLJR01; genus CAMLJR01. Next base: position 3,097 of record DATIED010000155.1, on the reverse strand, counting down.
CAATAGCGGATGCAACGGCAATACTAAAGCGCCCCACACCAGACACATGAGCGCAAGAAAACTCAAACCGACATAGAGGCGGCAATATTCGGAAACACGACGCAACATATTCTTTCTTTAACGCACTCGTTCTTCAATCGTTGGCTGGAACATTGATCGAGGATTCGCCGATAATCCAGGCGATGGCGATTCCCCCGGCGAGATAGCGTTCGCTGGTCACTAGCGGGCTATCGCTGAAAACCGCGCCGCGCAGCGAATCGTAGCGCACGAAGCCGCCGACCCAATAACCCGGAAAACGTTTCGATAGCGCGCCCAGCACCTGCCATCCCGCATAACCGCCGGTTGCATCATACGCGTTTCGTGTGGCGGTCGCGTAGCGCTCGGACACGCTGTAAAAATACGCGTGCTGGCGCTTGCTGGCGTACAACGGCCCCGCCAGCAAGCCCAGATTCCAGCCGTTGAAGTCGGCCGGATCGACCAGATCGAGATTCAGGCGCGGCGTGAACTGCCAGCCGACCGAGCTTGGACTGGCCTCGGCGGTGAAGGCGTAGCGCAGCGGCAAGCGCAGATCCAGCTTGCGGCGCCGATCCTGCGAGCGCCACACATTAATATCGAGCGACGGACCGATTTCCAGCGTCGGTTTTAAATCCGGCATATTTTCGCGGGCGCGTACATTATCGCTATCGACCGGAATCGAGGCGCTGGTGCTGATATTCAGATCGATACGGTCGCTATTGAAGAAAATGCCGCGCACGCCATCGCGATCGGCTTTAAATAAATCGCCGCGATAAACGAAGTACGGTGTTGGCAACAGCAGACTGCGTTGTTGATCCGAACCTCGATAGGCCGGAAAGCTGACGCCCCCCACGCCGGCCCCGATTTCCCACAATGGCTTTTGCTGCGTTGGCTGGTCCTGGGCAGGCTTATCCTGCGCTGCAACCGCCAGCGCAATAAACGCTAACGCACCCGGCAGCAACGGGACGGCGCGAATCATGCGCATTGCGGCTCCATGGACATTTCTGTGTCCGGCTCGATGCAAAGATCCACGTTATGGCCGGCGCTGGCCTCGATCTCCACCAGCAACTCGGCCCGACAGATATCCGCCTGCACATACACGACCGGGCCGACAGCGCCGAGCCACGCTTCGAACATGCGCCGCACCGGCTCGAGATCGGTCGCGTGCCGCAAATAAATTTTGTAGGCGAGATCGCCGCGCGCAAATTTTCGCCGCCGCGTTTGTTGGTTGGCGGCGGCGAGGATGGCATCGATATTGGCCAGCGTTTCGACGGTCTGCGCGCTCGCATCGCCGATGTGCAGGCTGCGATGTCCGACGATACTGGCGGTGCCCGATACGAATAACACGTCGCCATCGTCCAGTCCGATCAAGCTGGCGCGCGCGAACAGCGGGCTGCGCGGCCCGTAATCGCTGGGATAGTGGTAGGCGCTGAGCTGACGCGGATTTTCGATGGCGCGCGGCGCGGTGCGGCCGGCAAAAAAGTAAATCGCCAGGGCGCCGGCACTCGAACCGACCGCACTGGCCGCAGGTACATGGTCGAGCGCCGCCCGGCCAGCCGCGCTAAAGGCTGTCTGGCGGGCGATATTGAATTGGCGATAGCGCTCCAGGCCGGCGCTTTCGGCGTTGATCTGCGGGATAAAATTCCATACCCGCCACAAATGCGGAAACCCGCAGGCGTCGAGCACCGCAAAAATCTGCCGATAAGCGTCGGCTGTCGCGCGATGTAGTGCGGTGCGGTGCTCCTGCTCGTCGTTCGCCTCGGCGCCCACGTTGAAAGCGGACTCGGCGAGCGCGATGCGGCCGAACAGCAGGCGCTCGTTGTGACAGTAATACAGCGCGTCGCGCCGGCCGCTGACTATGCTGTCGGCATCGTGCCAAACCTCGAACAAGCGCGTGGCGGCCAGCGGCGCGGACGACAATACCGCCGCGTCGATGCCGAGCGCCGCGGCGGGCTCGCTGTCTGCCTCGCAGCCGCTGCCGCTGCCGCTGCCTTTGCCAAATACGATAATTCCCAACGAAGTTGCGGCCGCGAACGGCGGTGTTCGCGCGGGAGGAGTATCTGGCAACGTAGCAGAGCGGGTAAGAAAGTAGCTGAGTGTCAGCATCGGCAATACAACTGAATAATTGGGGGACTGTACTGACTCGGCGAATGCAGTGTCAACGCCGGCCGCCAAATGCTTGGAGGGGCGCCGGTTATGCAATAGAATTCGCCTCCACAATGGCGCTGCGGAAGCGGCGGCGCTGTGCGCTGGCACACCAACAAATCCATACACCGCTCGTAAACTAGACGCTCTCAATCGTCGCGCGCGAATTACTTCCCTGGGAACACGATTTTATGACGTCTGATGCCTCCACGCCGGATCGAGCCACGCCGGCGTTTCTGCATGAAATCGCGACTATGATTGTCGCGACGCTCAATCTGGAAGTAACCCCGGAGCAGATTCAGCCGGACGAGCCGCTCTACGGCGAGGGCCTCGGCCTGGACTCGATCGATATCCTGGAAATAGCACTGGTCATCTCCAAAACCTACGGCCTGCAATTGAAGACGGATAGCGATGACAACGTGCTGATCTTCCGCTCGCTGCGCAGTCTTGCCGAGCACGTCGCCGCTTTTCGGAACAAATGAATCGCGCCCATGCAGGCGGAGTCGCGCCGCTGTCCGCCTGTATCGCTCCAGCTGATTCCGCAGCGGTCTCCCCTGTCATCGCCACATTTAATGCGCCGTCTGTAGTACCGCCAGGAGTACCGCTATGAGCGCATTGCTGCCGCTGGTGGCACATACGGACTTGCGCGTGCCGATCGCCTATCGCGACGGGCACTCTTTCGGCGAACAGTGCATCTCGGTGGAAAATTTTCTCGCCGATGTCGCGCGCCTGGTTGCGCTATTGCCGGGCGGTCGGCATATGTTGAACGTGTGCACGGATCGCTACCATTTCATGGTGGGTTTAGCGGCGGCGATGTGCGCCGGTAAAATCAGTTTGCTGCCGTCGACGCACACCCCCGAAGCGGTGCGCCAGATGCGCGAATTTGCCGCCGATGTGTTCTGCCTCGCCGACAGTGCACTGGCGATCGATTTGCCGA